>CAYITQ010000005.1:0-35612 GCA_964366335.1 uncultured Gammaproteobacteria bacterium | reverse complement strand
AGCATTTTCAAGGTTAATTTGTAAGCTTAGTTATTTTCCACTTCCGAGGTGGAAAGTTTTAAACGGGCTCCGGAAAGGAGCCCTCGGGTGTCTTGCGACAATATTAATATATAATATCATATATATGAAAACACTTGTGTTTACAGGAGGGCATCATACGGGGGCGTTGGAGGTAGCCAAGATGCTAAAGGATAAGGGTTGGAGTATTGTCTGGTTTGGGCATAAGCATAGCATGTGGAACGATACTTCACATTCTTCGGAATATAAAGAAGTAACAGAAGAAAATATAGAATTTCATGATTTGTTGGCTGGAAAATTTCACAAAACATATAATCCTCTGAAGCTTATTCGTATTCCGTGGGGATTTCTGCAAGCATTTTTTTTACTTTTGAAAACTCGTCCGTCTGGGATTGTATCGTTTGGCGGATATCTTGCAGTACCTACAGTAATTACAGGCTGGATTCTTGGAATACCAAGCATTACTCACGAACAAACAATTACTCAGGGTTGGGCCAATAAATTAATTTCAACGTTTGTCAAAAAAGTTGCAGTCACGTGGCCGGAAAGTATTAAAAATTATGGTAACAAAGCAGTTTTAATTGGTTTACCTCTTCGTAAGGAAATACTTGAAGCCAAAAAAAATATTTTGAAAAAACCACTATTATTTATAACTGGAGGCAAGCAAGGGGCTCATGTGATAAATGATACAGTGTTTTCAGCTTTGCTAAATATAAAATATGATATCTTGCATCAGACCGGAAATAATAGTGAGTATGGGGATTTTGACAAAGCCAAAAAAATTAATTTGCCAAATTATAAAGGTGTAGATTTTTTGAATGCCAAGGAACAAGCACAGGCTTTAATTGATGCCGATGTAGTAGTATCAAGAGCCGGTGCGCATGCAGTTTATGAATTGGGATTTTTAAAAAAGAAATGCGTTTTGATTCCCATTCCTTGGGTCTCACACAACGAACAATACAAAAATGCCCAAATATTGGAGAAAGCCGGTATGGCGGTCATTTTATCCCAGAGCAATCTGAATAAAAGGAGTTTACTTGAGGCTATCGGACAAGCTGAAAAATTAGAACCAAAAAAGTTATCAATGGTTATTGATGCCAGTCAAAGAATGGTCAAATTATGCGAAGAATACTTTGGATAATTATAATAATATTAATTTTGGGATTAGTTATCGGGAAATTCAAATCATACGGGGTAAATAAATATAAAAAACCGCTAGTTTTAGTTGATAATTCGGGAATAATCTTGACCAAACTTACGGCTCTGTCTCCTGGGCCTGCAAAATCCGATTTGCAAAATGGGGTTCTGACTGCTACTCTATCATCAGGGTTGACGATTATTCTGGATATCCAAAACCTAAAACCTAATTGGGAGACCACTTTACAATTTATTTTAACCAGAAGTAAAATAGCTGGTAAGATGCCCAAACTCATCGACATGAGATATGCGTCTCCTGTCATAAACTATGGCCAAAAGTAAATTAATAGCTGCAATAGACATCGGAAGCTCAAAAATAGTGACTCTTTTGGGCCAAATCCGGCCGGACAATCCGGACAAAGTTCACGTCGTCGGTGTTTCTTCGATAGCTTCGCGGGGAATCCGCAAGGGACAAGTGGTAAATATCGAAGAAGCGACCTCATGCATTTCCAATTCAATCGAATCAGCCGAGCGAATGGCCGGTTTTAACCTGAGTAGTGCTTATGTCTCAATAGATGGCTCACATATTTCTTCACAAAACAGTCAGGGGGTGGTAGCTGTCAGCGAACCACACGGGGAAGTTGGATCGGACGATGTCAGACGGGTGCTGGATGCCGCCCGTGCGGTATCCCTTCCGGCTGCGACCGAAATAGTTCATGTCATCCCCCGGAGTTTTACAGTAGACGGTCAGGATGGGATTAAAGATCCGATCGGTATGACCGGAGTCCGGCTGGAAGCAGGTACTCATATAGTCACCGGATCGAGCGGAGCCATCAAGAATTTGCAAAAATGCTTAGCCGACGTCGGATGTGATGTAGCGGGTATGGTTTTTGGAGGACTGGCTGGAAGTTACGCGGTTTTAACTGACACTGAACGGGAACTGGGGGTAGTTTTGGTAGATATCGGAGCCGGAACGACAGATATTGCCGTTTTTGTGGAGGGATCCTTATCACATTCGGCGGTTCTGCCGGTGGGAGCCAAAAATGTCACCAATGATTTGGCCATCGGTTTGCGGGTTTCATTGGAAAGTGCCGAAAAAATAAAAATATTTTTACAAAATGTCAGTCAGAAAGAAAAAGAAGACGATGTCGATATTAGTAGTCTCTCTCTACCTGAAGAAATAAAGAGCGTATCTTACCGGACTTTGGTTGACGGGATTATCCGTCCCCGCCTAAATGAAATATTTCAGGTAATCGCTGTCGAACTAAAACAAAGTAATCTGGCCGGATTGACACCGTCGGGACTGGTAATCACCGGCGGGGGATCAATGACGGTTGGAGCGATAGACAGTGCCAAACGGGTGTTGTCTATGCCGGTGCGAATCGGTTTTCCGACCGGAATTTCCGGGTTAATTGATGAGATCGAAAGTCCGGCTTTTGCGACAGCGGTTGGACTTCTGATTTATGGCAATCAATCTCACGAGAGCGCGGGAGTTGAGGTAGGGTGGAGCAATAAGTTTCCCCTAAAAGACATGGCGTTAAAAATTGGGGATTTACTTAAGTCTTTACTACCCTAGTTTCTCCTGCTACAATCGCTAATACTCCTGCCCGAAACATATATGGCACTAGTAAAACCAGATGTTGGCAGGATAGCCAGAATAAAAGTTATCGGAGTAGGTGGCGGCGGAGGTAACGCTCTGAATTCCATGATTTCTTCGGGAACAATCGGAGGTGTGGAGTTTATTGCAATTAATACCGATGCCCAGGTATTGCTGACCAATCTAGCATCGACCAAGCTTCAGATTGGCGAAAATCTGACGCGGGGACTGGGAGCCGGGGGTAATCCGGAAGTCGGAATCCAAGCTGCCGAGGAATCGCGGGAAAAAATAAAAGAATACCTTCTGGATTCAGATATGGTGTTTATAACCGCCGGTATGGGTGGAGGAACCGGCACCGGAGCCGCTCCCGTAATTGCTGAAATAGCCCGTGAAATCGGAGCTCTGACAGTAGCCATTGTCACCAAGCCGTTTGCTTTTGAAGGAGCACGCAGAATGGTAAACGCGGAAGACGGAGTGGAAAAACTCAAAAATAAAGTCGATACTCTGATTGTCATTCCCAACCAGCGGCTTTTGGATGTAGTGGACCGGAAAATGACTCTGCTGGAAGCTTTCCGGGTTGCTGATTCTGTCCTCACTCAGGGGGTTCAGGGAATATCCGATATTATTACTCAGCCTGGTCTGATTAATGTGGATTTTGCCGATGTCAGGGCAATTATGAAAGATGCTGGTTCAGCTTTGATGGGCATTGGCAGTGGAGTAGGTGATAACCGGGCTCAAATGGCAGCCAGAGCGGCTATTTCTTCACCTCTTCTGGAAATATCGATAGAGGGCGCTAAGGGAGTACTCTACACCATTACCGGTGGTCCTGATATGACTATGACCGAGGTTGATGAAGCAGCCAAAGTCATTGCCGAAGCGGCAGATGCCGACGCCAATATAATTTTCGGGGCGGCAATTGTGGACAAAATGGTGGATCAGATGAAGATTACCGTCATTGCCACAGGTTTTGATGAGACCCGTGTCCGGCTCTCTAATCTAGTTAGCCGTAACCGCCAATCCAATCAAATGTCGGGCTTGGTCAGCGAAAAAAGGCCGGTTGTTGAACCAGTCGAGCCGGAAGATAATTCTTCTCCAGGCGAAAATCTTGATCACAAAATCGACCATGACAACTGGGACATCCCGGCCTTTTTAAGACAAAGGAGATAAACAGCAATTTACAATTTACAATTTTCAATTTACAATGAGTGGTATGTTTAAACAAGTTGATACACAGGTAAATTTTCCGGAAATGGAAAAGAGAATATTGAAGTGGTGGTATGAGAGTGGCGTGGTCAAAAAATATTTGCACAAAAATGATAATTCAAAAACCAAGTTTTCTTTTCTGGATGGGCCGATTACCGCCAATAATCCCATGGCTGTCCATCACGCCTGGGGACGGACATACAAGGATTTGTGGCAAAAGTATCATACGATGAAAGGACATGCCCAACGGTATCAAAATGGTTTTGATTGCCAGGGGTTGTGGATCGAGGTTGAAGTAGAGAAAGAACTCGGATTTAGATCCAAAAAAGATATCGAAGCCTACGGCGTGGCTAATTTTGTAAACAAATGCAAAGAAAGAGTACTAAAGTATTCGGGTATACAGACCGAACAAACAAAACGCTTGGGCAATTTCATGGATTGGGATAATTCTTATTACACCATGACTGACCAAAACAATTATGCCATTTGGAATTTTCTGAAAGTTTGTTGGGAGAAAGGTTGGTTATACAAAGGCCACGATTCAATTCCCTGGTGCCCCAGATGCGAGACTGCTATTTCTCAGCACGAAATATTGACCGAAACTTACAAAGAAACCGTTCATGAATCGGTTTATTTGAAATTGCCGTTAGTCGATCGCGATAACGAGTATTTGTTGATCTGGACAACTACTCCTTGGACAATTCCCGCCAATATCGCTGTGGCCGTAGACGAAAAGTTAGTTTATGTTCTAATAGAAAGTTGTTGGGTAGCTGAGGGTTCATCAGAACGGGTCTTTGGCAAAAAAGATATTATAAAGAAATGTATCGGAAAAGATTTGGTCGGCTTGAAATATAGAGGACCATTTGATGATCTTCCCGCCGTCAAGGTGGTCGCATCTGACCCCAAATTTCATACGGTGATACCAACCGATTCATATATCATGCCGATTAATACCGTAGAAGGAACAGGTCTTGTTCATACTGCTGTATCGGCAGGAGAAGAAGATTTTAAACTGGGAAAGAAATTAGGATTGCCAATGATTCCGGTAATCGCCGATAACGCTGACTACTTTGATACCATGGGGTTTTTATCAGGTAAAAATGCCAAGAAGCATCCTGAATTGGTAATCGATTTTTTGAAAACTAATAACTGGTTACTGAAAACTGAGCAATATAAGCACCGTTACCCCGGCTGTTGGCGCTGTGGTACCGAATTGGTTTGGAAAGTTGCCGACGAATGGTACATAGCCATGGATAGAGTAGACGATTCCAAAAAAACCTTGCGTGAGCAAATGGTGGAAGTAACCAAAAAAATCCGTTGGCTTCCGGAATTTGGTTTGGACCGTGAGTTGGATTGGCTTAAGAATATGCACGATTGGCTGATATCCAAAAAAAACCGGTATTGGGGATTGGCCTTGCCTATATATGAGTGTGTGTGCGGTAACTTTGAAGTAATAGGCGGTAGGGAGGAATTAAAATCCAGAGCCATTATCGGATGGGATAAATTTGAAGATGACTCTCCGCACAAACCCTGGATTGATGCCGTAAAAATAGAGTGTAAAAAGTGTAAAAGAGTAGTAAGTAGAATAGGTGATGTGGGGAATGTCTGGCTGGATGCCGGCATTGTGCCTCTTTCGACATTACCCGATGAATGGTTCCCGGCTGATTTTGTTACCGAGTCTTTTCCGGGTCAGTTTAAGAATTGGTTTTATTCCATGATTGTCATGAGTACAGTTCTCAAAAAAACTAATCCGTTCAGGACGGTACTTGGATTTGCTTCATTGGTTGGGGAAGACGGCCGACCCATGCACAAATCGTGGGGAAATGCCATTGAGTTTGGTGAGGGGGCTGACAAAATCGGTTCAGATGTCATGCGCTGGATGTATGTCAGACAACACCCCGCCGATAATTTATTCTTTGGCTACAAAAAAGCCGACGAGGCCAGGCGCAAATTTCATCTGATGTTCTGGAATGTCTATAATTTTTTTGTAACTTATGCCAATTTAGATGGGTTTGATACAACACTTAGCACTCAGCACCTAGCACCTAGCCCTCTAGATAAATGGATCTTGGTTAGATTAAATCAAACCGTAGAAACAGTCACAAAATCTCTGGATGCTTTTAACGCATTTACGGCTTCTCACGCGATTGAGGATTTGGTGAGTGATCTATCACTGTGGTATGTCCGCAGATCGCGTGACCGCGTCGGTCCAACCACCATAGATTCAGACGACAAAAAGATTTGTCATTCCACCCTCTACACACTACTCACCACTCTCTCCCAATTAATGGCTCCTTTTATACCCTTTATGACCGAAGAAATCTATAAAAATCTGACTGGGGAGGAGTCAGTTCACTTGTCAAAATGGCCTAAGCTCAAAAAATTAAATAAATTAGATCTTCAACTAATAGACGATATGAAGTCTGTCAGAAAAATAGTGGAGTTGGGTCTTTCTCAGAGAAAACTGGCAAATATCAAGGTCCGTCAGCCACTACGCGCTTTGCGCGTCAATTCTCAATTTACAATTTCCAATTTACAATTAGTTCAATTAATTAAAGATGAGTTGAATATCAAAGATGTCGAGTTTAAAGAAAACAAAGAACTTTCTGTTGTCTTAGACTTAGACTTGGACTCCGAGCTAATTGCCGAGGGAAAATTAAGAGAGATAACGAGGCAAATTCAAGATAAGCGCAAAGAATTGGGTGCTAAATTAGATCAAAAAATTAATCTAACATTGAGTGAAGACTTGGAAGAAAAATATAAATTAGAGCTGTCTAGACAGACTCTAGTCCAACAAATTAATATAGGGTCGGAATTTGCGGTACAATTGCTGTAATGAAAAGAATTGACTGGTGGTTGGTAATACCTGTGATTTTATTATCCTGTTTAGGTCTTCTGATTTTGCGAAGTGTCGAGCTCGAACTTTTTTGGTATCAGCTGGGGTTTGTGATATTGGGAATATTAATATGGATTTTTGTATCTATCGTAGATCACAAAATATTTATGGCTTTTTGGGTCTGGGGATATGTAATATCAGTCATTCTATTGATATTACCGGTGATATTCGGAAGTTATATCCGCGGATCTTACCGTTGGATAACTCTCGGTCCGGTCTTGCTTCAAACTTCGGAGATAGTCAAACCAATCTTGCTGATTTTTGTAGCTATGGCTATAAAAAAATGGTATGTGCTCTTCGTGATAATACCGCTATTGATGATTTGGCGTCAGCCGGATCTCGGATCAACTTTAGTTCTCACCGCAGGCATTGTAACGATGATTGTTTCTAAATATTCATTAAAGAAAGTATTTCTTTGGGCAGGTTTAGCTGCTGTAATATTGGGACTTTCCGCAAGATTGTTTTTACATGATTATCAAAAAGACAGACTGACGACTTTTATAAATCCCTATGCCGACCCGCTTAATACCGGCTATCATGTAATCCAGTCGGTGATAGCCGTAGGATCTGGGGGCATGTGGGGACGGGGTTTGGGGCGGGGAACCCAGTCACAACTTAGATTTTTACCGGAATACCATACCGATTTTATTTTTGCAACTATGGCTGAGGAGCTTGGGTTTGCCGGCAGTCTTCTGATACTGATAATCTACTATGTAATGCTCTGGCGGCTTTATACATTACTTATATTGTCAGAAGATCCAGTGGCTAAGCTATATTTACAAGGAGTATTGGGAATGCTGACCTTTCAGATTTTTGTCAATATCGGAATGAATATAGGAATTGCGCCGGTGACCGGAATTACCCTACCGTTTTTGTCGTATGGGGGGTCATCTCTGGTGTCACTAATGATTACTTTTGGTCTGGTCCAGTCTATCTCTTCCCAAATCCGTTTGAACAAGGTATAATTTACCCCATGCAAGCGGTAGTTTTAATTGGCAAGTCACAATATCTGGTCTCCAAAGGAGACGTTTTGGAGGTGGATTTGGGTCAGGATGTCACTTCCGTTCTGATGATTATTGACGGAGACTCTGTTCAAGTAGGAAACCCGACAGTCAAAGGGGCTGTAGTTAAGACAAAAGTAATAGGTGAGTCAAAAGGCGACAAAATCAGAATTGCTACTTTCAAAGCCAAGACCAGGCACCGCCGGGTCATGGGATTTCGGGCAAAATATACCAAATTATCTATTGAAGATATCAAATTTTCACACAAGTCTTGACAGATTGTGAAAATAATTGTAAATTAGAAAAATGGCTCATACGAAGGCTGGTGGTGCAACCAGACAACAAGGAAATAGAAGAGGAAGACGCTTAGGTGTTAAACTTTTTGGTGGAGAAAAAGTTAAGATCGGAAATATTCTGGTCCGTCAGAATGGAACTCGCTTTCATGCTGGGACCGGTGTTAAAGTAGGACGCGATTTTACTTTATATGCTGTCTCTGACGGAGTAATTAAATTTATCCGCCGCCTTGGACGGCAATTTGTGACTATAGCATAATGGACGAACAACAAGTCATCAATCTGGACGTCAATCAGCTTCAGCCTAACCCCCTGCAACCTCGGGGGACATTGTCTCCCGAATCTTTGGTCGATTTGGTTGATTCCATCCGTGAGCACGGAGTCTTGGAACCTTTGGTAATCGCCAAAACTCCAGCCGGTTATCAGATTATTGCCGGGGAGAGACGTTGGCGGGCTTCCAAAATGGCTGGCTTGAAGACTGTGCCGACTATTATTCGTGAGACTACTCCACAAGGAATGTTGGAAATGGCTATTGTCGAGAACGTCCAACGCTCAGACCTTAATCCCATAGACCGGGCCAAAGCCTTTCGGAGATTGATGGATGAATTTGCACTGACCAATAATGACATATCGTTTAGGGTTGGTAAAAGTCCGTCTTATGTCAGTAACTCACTCCGTCTCTTGGAGTTGCCGGATGCCCTTAAAGATGGATTGTTGACAGGGCTTATTACAGAAGGACATGCCCGAGCCCTGGCTGCCATTGAAGATCCTAAAGCCATAGTGGAAGCTTACAAAATAGTTTTGAAGGAACATGCTTCGGTTAGAAGGACTGAAGATTTAGCCCGAAGAATGCGTTCACAGATGGGTAATGCCCCAAAGGGCCTGAGTTTCGGACCTGCTCCGCATATAGTTTCTGAAGAAGTAGACTGGATGCGGGGGGAAATAGAGAAAGTATTGGCCGCTATGGGGACGACTCAGATTAAATTGACCAGGTCTCGTGTGGAAACCCGGATAACACTAGTACTGAAAGGGGACTTGGCGGAAACGGAAGAGAGACTTAAAAAAATCTATTTGGGAATTGTCAGATAATTTTCGTGAGGAATAATCCCCATGGCAGCCGGAGGCCAATAGCGGACCCAAGCTTTACCGACGATCGCTTTACGGGCAATTGGCCCAAATTCACGCGAATCCGAGCTGTAATTGCGGTTGTCTCCGAAGACCATGTAATATCCGGGTGGAATTTTGTAAGGAACATTGTTTCTCAAAAAGTTTTTTTGATTTGTCAGTAAGCCATTTGGAAGATATTCTTCGGGTAATTTTTCATCATTGATATATACATATCCTTCCTTGAGGGTAATAGTTTCTTCAGGCATACCGATAATCCGCTTAATATAATCACTATTCGCCGGAGGTGGGGCGTGAAAGACAATGACTTCACCTCTCTTGGGTGAGCCGGTATTATAGGAAAGTTTGTCGGTCAGAATATATTCTTTGTCATGAAACCGGGGGTACATTGAATTACCGTCCACCTTATGAGGTTGAAACAAAAACAAATAGATCATCATGAATACGGCAAAGGCCATGACTACCGGCTGGAGTGTGTCAATAATAATTGATCCGCGTTGCATATTCTATATTATATATTATGACCACTATGTTAAAATTTGTCCAGTTGATCTTTTGGTCGTATAGCTCAGTTGGTAGAGCGTTCGATTCACATTCGAGAGGTCTCAGGTTCGAGCCCTGATGCGACCACAATTAAGATTTATTCAAATGCTTCAGGGCCAGGGGAGTGACTGTCCGGCCGCGGGGGGTGCGGACTAGAAAGCCCAGTTGCATGAGGTAGGGTTCGATGACTTCTTCTATAGTTCCCACATCTTCAGACAGAGACGCAGCCAGTGTCTCAACACCCACCGGACCTCCGCCAAATTTTTCGATGATAGTAATCAAAACTCTCCGGTCCGAATCATCTAATCCTTGGTGATCCACTTCCACTAGCTCCAAGGTTTTTTGCAAGACCAAATCGGTGACATTTCCGGATTCATGGACTTGTGCATAATCGCGGACCCGTTTTAATAATTTCAGAGCAATTCTGGGAGTTCCCCGCGATCTGACGGCTAATTGTAATGATAATTCAGGAGAAATTTTAACTTGTAATTTTTTGGCCGCATTCAAAATTACTTGAGATAGTTCTTCCGGTGAATAATAAGCCAGTCTGTGGACTATCCCAAAGCGGTCCCGCAGAGGAGCCGAAATCATGCCAATTCTGGTCGTGGCTCCAATAATTGTGATATGTGGCAGATCTAGGCGCAGAGTCTTGGCAGATGGTCCTTTACCTATAATAATATCTAGAGCAAAATCTTCCATGGCCGGATAGAGAGTCTCTTCCACCACCTTACTCAGTCTGTGTATTTCATCGATAAACAAAATGTCATGCGGTTCGAGATTGGTGAGAATGGCTGCCAAGTCTCCCGCACGTTCAATAGCGGGCCCGGAAGTGACTTTGATAGCCACCCCCCTTTCTTTGGCAATCAAATGCGATAGAGTAGTTTTCCCCAAGCCCGGGGGGCCATAAAGTAGGGTATGTTCCATAGCCTCTTTTCTTTGATTGGCCGCTTTAATGGCCAAATAGAGCGAGTCTTTGATTTTTTGTTGGCCCACAAACTCATTCCAAACTTGGGCCCGCAAAGAAACTAATAATTGTTCTTCATCGTCCATAATATTTGAGGACTTTTCTAATGGTTTTTTCCACTGTCTCTGCAGGTTCGACTGCGTTTACTGCTTTTTGGGCTTCAGCTAGAGTATACCCCATAGATTGCAAAGCCAGAACAGCTTCCGAAGTTGACTCATCGTCTGCTAGATTAAGTTCAGAAAATCCGCCGATTTTATTTTTCAATTCAATGATAATTTTCTGAGCATTTTTTTTGCCCAGTCGGGGTATTTGAGTAAAGAAACTGACATCCGCTGTAGCAATAGCTTTGGCAATTTGTGAAGATCCGCCAGCCATGGCGAGAAGAGCAGTCTTCGGGCCAATACCCGAGACGGATATTAGCCACTCAAACATTTGAAGATCAGAGGCAGATGCAAAGCCATATAAATTTAATGCATCTTCACGGACATGGGTATGAATAAATAATTCGACTTGGGATCCGACGGGAAACAATTTGGTTACATAGACTTTGTAGCCCACATTGTTGACTAAGATTATAATCGAATCCGGATTAGTATATTTTATTTCGCCTTGTAAGTAGCCTATCATAATTTATCCTTTATCTTTTGTAGTTTATAAGAGAAAGCGTGGGTTAATGCAATAGCCAGTGCGTCCGCCGCGTCATCGGGCTGTGGAATCTCTGGTAATTTTAATATATTTTTGACCATTTGCTGGACTTGGTTTTTATCGGCCTTGCCGTAACCAGTGATAGCTAATTTTACCTGGAGGGGAGTGTAATCAAAAGTCGGAATATTAGCTTGGGAAGCTGTCAATATAATTACTCCGCGGGCTTGGCCTACAGTAATGGCCGTCTTGGCGTTGGTGGCAAAAAATAATTGTTCTACGGCCACGCAATCAGGTTTATATTGGTTGAATAATTCTTTCAGAAATTCAGAAATAGATAATAATCGTTGGTCTAGTGGATCATATTTTGATGTTTCAAAACACCCCACATTTGTCATTTGTGAATTTGAAATTTCTATTTTTAGGACTCCCCATCCCACTCTGGCTATCCCCGGATCAATTCCAATTATTATCATGAATTGATTATACAAGTTTCCAAACCAAGGTTTGAAAGGGAACCCCTTTCAAGGTAAAGTGGCAAAAGCTCGGGGAGGATGGGATACGTGCGAGTCGAATTTTTGTTCCAATTTCCATCTGTCTTTATCCAAAACTCCAACTACAAACTCTAAATCCTTTCTGACTTTTGTCAAATCTTTCTTGATAGGTTTCAATTTTTCATCAAACTTTGAATCCATCAGCTTTTCAATTTTGTCTAAATCATTTTTGGTTAACATATTTCATAGATTATACGCTTTTAAAAATATTGTCAATTGCCAAAGCGGTCACCGCGAAGTTGCTCCACATCTGATTTTAGAAGACGCAGAGATTCGGTCACAGAAGTGTTTTTGGCTTTATTGGTCAGAGTGTCAATAGTTGAAAATAATCTCCCGGCCCGCAGATCAAAACCGGATATTTTTTGGGCTGCAGAGGTATTTAGATCGTTGACATAGCTTTTGATGCGCAAGACATCTTGCTTGAGAATAGTATTGCTTCCGACTGCTGTCAGAGCATCGTTGGTGTGCGACAGAGCATTGGTCAGGGGGGTAGATCCCAATCCCGCTTGAGCCATTTGGACTCCGAAAACATGAGTTTTGATTCCAGAGGTAATATTGTCAGAGGCTTCTTCCCAGGCCCAATCAACCCCTTTGATCTTGCCAAAATAGACAGTATAAGCTCCACCTGCGCCGTTTGGAGTGATATTGACAGTATAATTGCCATCGGACGGATTGTTAACGATCAATAAATTTTCAGTTGGTGTAAGTGTGGCATTTGCTGGGGTTGTGACCGTAAAATTCACTGGCGAAGCCGCGGTAATAATCAGGGCATTGGCCAGCGAGGCCTGGGTAGAAGTAGAAACAGTCCCGGAAATGCCCAGGATACTTTGGATTTTGGCAAGGGTCGTTGAATTGGAAACTATGACTTGATGATCTTGACCACTTTGAGACGAATTTTCCAATGCATTTGTAACCTGACCACTGGTCAGGAGTACTGTTCCATCACCGGATGCGTTTGTAACTCCGGTCGGTTTGCCATTGGCCCATTTTCCCGCCAGTTTATCAAAAGTTCCCCGCGAGGATATATTATAAATTTTTGGTGTATTTAGATTCGTGCCGGAAATGGTATACAACGAATTAAAATTTAAATTTCCCAGGAAGTTACTCTTGGTTCCACTGCCTGAATTAAAATATTCAAAAGTGGGTAATATATTTTGCAAATTGGGAAATTTGGCTTGAATGGTGGCGACATCATTATTGTATGACTTACGGTTTATGCGTAAATATAATTTGATTAATAAATTCTGCCAAGCAGGCAGATCTGAAAAATCAGCTCCTTCCCAAATTTTGAAAGCAGGTAATGCTCCGGAGTGGGGACTGGCAATAGTTACCAGTTTATTTATTTTAGAAGAATTATCTTGAGCGTATTTTCGTGCGATCAATCCCCCTTGACTATGACCAATGAGATTGACACTGGTCAAATTTTTGCTAGTGATAAAACTTGCGAGATTAGTTGCGGTATCAGAAATACTTTTGCGCCAGTCGTAATAATAAATCCACAAATTTGTCCCTTCGGTGTAACCGGAATTTTTAAGAGTCGTTATCAGTCCGTCGTAGACAGTAATCAATGGTGTCAGTGTCCAGCTGGTGTCAGCCACAGCTGTATTATGCACAATCGCCTCATAATTCCAACTGCCTCCCATACCTGGCAATACTACTAATGGTGTTAAAGGAGTTGGAGTGGGGGTGGGAGTGGGGGGTGGGGAAACAGCAGTGGTAGATGCGGTATAAACGGAATTGATATAATTCGAACCGTCGTGGCCACCAGACAAATAGAGCCGGTTGTACCACACAGCTAAACTGCCGCAACAATGGCCAATCGGCAGATTGTTGCCACTTTGTGTCCAAGCTCCTAAATTGCCGCTATTATCAATAGCGGAATAATAAACTTTATTAGAAAACTGACCAGAATATCCGCCCACATAGATGGCGTAAGCGCCTATTTTTACTGCGGCACCATCGCGCAGGGTTGTTGGCAACAAGTTTGATCCTTCGCTCCAATTGCCTAATGTGCCATCAGCATTGACGGTAGCTGAATAAGTTTTGTTGATGGGAGTCTCGTTGGAGTTGGTGGAGCCACCAATAGTAGTAATTTTTCCGTTAGCTTCAATTAATCCGTGGCCAAGGAGAGTGGGTAAGCCAGTGGCGGTACTTGTCTGCCAGTTACCAATGGTTCCATCGGCGTTAATACTGGCGAAATAAACACTGTCAGATGGCACCGGATTGCCACCATTGGTCCATGTTGCCCCGCCCACAAAATAAATCCTATTATTGACAATTACCGCCTTTCCTTTGGAAAGTTTCTTATGAAGCGGATTCAATGTAGTCCAACTGGAAATACTGCCGTCATTGTTTAAATTTCCCACCCATACATAATTTACTGAATTTCCTATCCCTGAAGGTTCAACTTTTCCCCCGAGAACATAAATTTTGTTTTCTTTAATGACAGATGCATGGAGTATTAACGCGTCTGGTGTATCAGCATTAATATTATTCCATGATACAAGTGATCCGTCAGAATTTATAACAGAAGATATTACAGATTGTTTACTTGCTCCAGTTTGTGCAGAGCCATTTATTGCGTATATACGGTCTAAATAAACAAAGGATGGATAGTTTGCAAGTGGATATGGCAGACTACTACTAGTTTGCCAGGTGGAAAAGATTTCATTCGAAGATTGTGCTAAAGAGGAGTTAAAAAGAGTTATCGATGTAAATATTAAAACGAGAGCGGAGATAAAAAAATATTTAATCTTCACAACTACAATATAATCATATGTTGATACTCGTGTCAAGATGATAAAATAATGTCCAATGGATAAGCAATATAACATGTTTCACAAAAACACTACTTCTCAGTGGAAAATAGTTAGTGACAATAATTTTACTTATAGAAAAATTATTGATGTTTTAAAGGAAGAAATTAATGATCGAGACATAGATGTATTGGACTATGGATGTGGAGCAGGGACGATTAGTCTTTATTTAGGTAAGAAAAGATTTAATGTTTTTGGGGTTGATATTTCAAAAGAAGCGATAGATAAGTGTAATGAAAGTTCAAAAATAATGTCCTTGGAGAATTTCGTTATGTTTTCTCTAGTTCCCAAAAAGTTTACTAAAAAATTTGATGTAATAATTTGTTTTGAAGTGATAGAACATATTAAGGATGATATAAAATTAATAAAATTATTTCATAGACTTCTAAAAATTAATGGGAAATTAATTTTATCTACCCCGAGTGTTAATGCTCCTCTTTATAGACTTGGACTTGCAAAGAAATTTGACAATAGAGTAGGACATTTAAGAAGATATGAATGGAAAAGCTTGCAAAATATTATTCAAGAATCTGGTTTTGTAATTACAAAAACTTTATTAACTGAAGGTGTTGTAAGGAATGCGTTATATTTATTTCCGGTATTGGGTAAATTTATTAAATTTATCAAAGGCCCAATTTCAGATTTAATTACCTATTTTGATGATGTATCAGCTATGTTGTTTGGAGAATCAGACATATTCATAATTGCTCAGAAAATATGAAAATATTGGTTTTGGTGAAGAGGACTTGGCCTGAGAGTGTCGGTGGAGTAGAAAAGCATGTGTACATGATTGCAAAGGAGCTAAGGAAAAAACATGAGATTAAGTATTTAACAGAGAAAGAAGTGGGCACGGATAAGTGGGAGATATGGAGACAGATATGGAAATACAAAGATTTATTTGATTGGGCGGATGTGGTGCATATTCATGATGTATTTTTTTGGGTATTTTTTATACGCTTGAAATATTTAAACAAAAAGTTTTTTATAACTTTCCACGGTTGGGAGGGCATATATCCAGTTCCTTGGAAAAATATATTTGTGCGGAAAGTAAGTGAGTTAATGGCCAATGGAAATATATGTGTTGGTGAATTTATAAAAAAATATTATTTTACCAAGCCAGATTTTGTGATTTTTGGAGCAGCCGGGAAAATTAGGAGACTAAAAATATTTAGAAAAGGCGCCGTTTATCTGGGCAGAAGTGGGAAAGACCTAGAATTTTACAGCGCTTTAGCAAAGAAAATGAATGTAAAATTGGATGTGTTTACAAATGATCCAAAGGCGGGTAAATATTTTTACAAATACAAATACGCTTTTGTAAATGGGTATCTGGCTATTTTGGAAGCCATGGGCCAAAATACCCAAGTATACGCATATTATGACAATCCGCTAAAATATGATTATCTGAACATGACACCTTTTAATATACCGGGGTTTCTGGTTCCGACTTGGGATCAGATTGCGGCTATTTACGAAAAGCTATGGCAAAAAAAATAAGCATTGTGGTCACTGTTCTCAACGAAGAAAAAACTATAAAGGAGTTATTGGATGTGCTGGTGAAGTTTCCAGCTGAAATAATTATTGTAGATGGCGGGTCTACAGACAATACGGTATCAAAGTGTAAAGAGTATAAAAGTATAAAAATAATTACGGGAAAATATAACCGTTCTGAAGGACGAAATATAGGAGTCTCAATAGCCAAAGGTGAAATAATTGTTTTTACTGACGCAGGCTGTGTACCGGAGAAGAATTGGTTGGAGGAATTGACGAAAGTCAAAGCGGAGGTAGTCGCAGGATATTATGAGGGTCTCCCCCAAAATGTATTTGAAAAATGTTTGGTGCCTTATGTATTGGTCATGCCTGATAGAATCGGAAGCGGGTTTTTACCCTCGACTCGGTCTATGGCTATTACCAAAAAGTTATTTTTTAGTTCTGGTGGATTCAACACTAAACTGGATACCAGTGAAGATTTTGAATTTGCCAATAGACTAAAAAAAGCAGGAACAAAATTTGTCTTTGCCAGAGACGCAGTCGTGGGTTGGTACCCGCGTAAGAATTTAAAACAAGCCGCCTGGATGTTTCTCCGGTTTGCGGTTTCTGACATCTATGCGGGCATCATGCGCCCCAAAGTCAAATTTTTAATTCTTCGTTATTATCTTTTTTTCTTTTTAGTTTTTATAAATATGTGGTTTGGATTATTGGCAGTGTTATATATAGTCTGGTCTATCGTCAAAAATTATAAATACGTAAAAGATCTCAGGGCATTTTTCTGGCTTCCGGTGCTACAATTGACTGCAGATATGTGTGTCATATTTGGGACAGTTATGGGTATGTTGTCAAAACCAAAATGAGTTATACAAATACAGCGTTTAGTGGATTATCGTGGACTGCGGGCTTGCGTGGTGCTTTGCGGGTCATCACTATCTTGCGCATGGCTGTGTTGGCCCGTATTCTCACCAAAACCTCTTTGGGGGTATTCGGGATTGTGACTATGGTTTTGGCTCTTCTGGAAATAGCCACTGAGACCGGTATTAATATATTTTTGATGCAGGAAAAGGGCAAAATAGATAAATATATAGATACGGCCTGGGTTCTTTCTATCATCCGCGGAATAATAATTGCACTCTTGATTGTAGTTACAGCACCCTGGATTAGTACTTTTTTCAATTCACCGGATACTTTGAATTTATTATATTTGTTGGCTCTGGCTCCTCTAATCCGGGGATTTATTAATCCGGCGATTATAACTTTTTTGAAAGAACTAAAATTTGGCCGGGAATTTGCCTTGCGGGGATCTATTTTTGCTTTGGAAACAGGTGTCAGCGTTTTGGTCTGTTGGTATACCCGCTCGCCCGTTGGTTTGATCTGGGGACTGATTGCTTCAGCAATTTTTGAGGTGATTTTGTCTTGGTGTTTTATTTCTCCAAGGCCAAAATTTGCCCTGAATCCTGTATCCTGTCGCCTGATACTGTCGCGTGGTAAGTGGGTAATGGGTTTCGGACTATTAGATTATCTGTTTACCCAAAGTGACAATATTGTGGTTGGCAAGCTCTTGGGTGAAGCCCCCCTGGGTGTCTATCAATATGCCTACAAGGTTTCTACGACACCGGTCTCGGAAATAGTGGATGTCTTTTACCGGGCCACTTTCCCAATATTTTCCAAAATGAGCGCCGGTGGCAAGAATCTAAAGAACGCTGTCGTTAAGACAGTAGTGACTGTAAATATATTGACGATAGGTTTGGGATTGGCAATTTGGTTATTTGCCAAGCCGATTATCTTAATTTTATTTGGTATCAATTGGCTGGACGCGGTTCCCGTATTAAAAGTTTTAGCATTTTTGGGCATCGCCCGCGGGATCGGCTATTCATTTAATGCCGTATTTATGGCCCAAAAACAGCAGAAGTATGTGACATTAATTGTATTGACTAGCACTCTGGGATTGTTAACGGCGGTTGTTCCGGCTGTCAGGACATGGGGAATAATGGGGGCGGCCTATGCGGCCACATTTGGAGCGGTAGTCGCTCTGCCGGTGGCAATTTATCTGGCCCATAGATCATTTAAGTCTTTATGAAATTAAACTTGGGTTGCGGAGCGGATATCCGTGATGGCTATATCAATGTAGATGTTATCAAAAGTCGGGGTGTCGATGTGGTCTGTGATATTTCTCAGAAATTGCCGTTTGAAGATAATTCATGCGAGGAAATTATTGCCCAAGATATTTTGGAGCATTTGACCAAAGAACAATTAGAATCGACTTTGGCTGAAATAAGCCGTGTGTTATTGATAGGTGGACGATTAAAGGTCAGAATACCAAACATCAATGCCATCTTTGACAAATTTGCGGATGATCCGGATACCCGGAATTTATTTTTGTATGGCGACACTTCACAGACAGGTGTTTGGGGGGCACACAAGATTGGCTTGACTCCAAAATCAATAAAAACAATTTGTTATTTACACAGTCTGAAAACAATTTCTGAAACTCTTGTAGATACTAATTTCGAATTTGAGTTTAAAAAAATAAATTCGGATGTAAAACTACACAAAATTTTGTTTATCAATCAGACATTGGGTATTGGCGGGGCAGAAACTTTTAATATCGGCTTGTTTAATTGGTTAAAGAAACAAAATATTGTCATAGAGTCTCATACGACTAATGATAGATTCAATGAAATGCTTGGCGATGGTCAAAAAATACTGGTTGTCCTAGACATAATTGGCAATTGGAGGGGACTACTTAAAGCAATAATATTCTTGCCGTATGGTCTCTGGCAATATATAAAGTTATTTTTTATTGACTTCGATTTGATTTATATGTCCGGATTTCCGGAAAAAATTATAGTTACGCCGATAGCAAAATTATTGAATAAACCGGTAGTTTGGGTAGAGTTTGGTCCTCTCGAAACCGTCTTTAATAAATTTTTCGGATTACCAAAATTTTTATATCGTTTAGTGAGTAGACTTCCTGATGTAGTCATCATGCCCAGCCGTCATACATTCAAAGCCAATGTGGCGATTACAGGTATTCCCACAGCAAAAGTGAGAATCATTCCATGCGCGGTAGATATTAAAAAATACCCGAAAGTTAAGAATTTTACGGTGGTTTGCGTTTCTAGATTGGAGAAAGGTAAAGGCCAAGACTTGTTGATTGAAGCCTGGCCGGGAGTCTTGGAAAAGTATCCCAATGCAAAGTTAAAAATAATCGGTGAAGGCAGTATGAAGTTAGAGCCTTGTAAAAATGTTGAAATTACTGGCTATGTCGAAGACGCAGTAAAAGAGATAGCTCAGGCAAGTGTTTTGGTATTTCCAAGTCTTTGGGAATTGGAAGGCTTTGGTTTAGTGATGCTGGAAGCCATGAGTCAGGGAGTACCGGTTGTCGCTTACAACCGCGGAACTGCACCAGAAATAATTGATGAAAATTCAGGAATTCTGGTTGACGATTTAGCGGAAGGAATAATTGCTATGTTGGAAAATCCGGTCACAGGAGGAATAAAAAGATTTAATGAAAATTATACCTTTGATGTTATTGGACTTCGGTATTTGGAGGTATTTAAATATGCTTACTCAGCCCATCAGACCATTTGAATTTACCCCGCCGGTGATAGATGTCTTGAAGTACCGGCTTTTGGCTCTTAAACCCATCTCGACACTTATTTTTGCGAGTCCATTTTTACGTTCAAGGTTGACGAGGCGCGAGATTAACGAGAGAATTTTGGAGATGCCATTTGTATTATCGAGAGTGTCTGGATGTGTTTTGGACGTCGGTGCAAACGAAAGTCCTGTTTCATTAATGCTGGCCAGTGTAGGACATGAAATAACTGCTCTGGACTTGAGAAGATTGTCTTTTGAACATCCGAATTTGATTAATGTATGTGCTGACATTACCAAATTTATTAAAAAAGATTACTTTGATACGGTGATTTGCCTTTCAACACTTGAACATATTGGATTAGAAATCTATGGTGGTGCCAAAATGGCCAATGGTGACCAGCTGGCCATAAATAATATTTATGTTAGTTTAAAGCCGCGGGGTAAATTACTTTTGACTGTGCCAGTGTCGGCAAAATATTTTAACACCCCATCCTGGCGGTCATATGACTTAACAAGTTTAAAAAAATTACTCTTGAAGTTTGGGAAAGTTAATTTAAGATTCGGCATACGCGATGATAAACAACACTGGTCGCTGGTAAACACGATTCCGAAAAATCACCCGTTTGACCCCCACATGCCTTCAGCCGTTGCTCTGATTGAAGCTATAAAATGAACATTCCCTACTTTGATGACATGGGTTGGTTTTATCAGTCGGCTCGAGACGCATTATTAAACGCGCATTTCCCCTTGTTGGGAATCACTGCAAGCATTGTTTGGTTGCATCAGGGTCCACTTTGGACTTATATGCTCGTGCCCGCTTTTTGGCTATCAAATTTTCACCCGCTATCTCCGGTAGTATTAATCATATTTTTAAATATATTTCTAATTTCTAATTTCTATTATCTAATTTCTATAATGTTTGGCAAGAACACTGCATTACTCAGTACCATTGTGCTGGTATTAAATCCCTGGCTGATGATGCATCTCCGTACACCGTATCACACTGCACCAATTCCCTTATTTGAAGTAATATTTTTGCTAAGTTTTCTTAAACGAAGAGACTTTCTGACAGGATTATTCCTGGGTCTCCTATATCAGCTTCATTTATTAACATTTATCTTTTGGCCTCTCATAATATTTAGATTAAATAAAAAAAGTATATTAGGTTTTCTATTGGGGATATTACCGTTTTTGATCTCGGGGCCAACCCAGACCTTGGGAATCTTTATTTGGTTGATAAAACATATTTTTGAGGGCTTTGGGGGAACCGGGCTTGCCTCCGAAGCCTACCGTGTAGTCCTATTTATCCCGGCCATGATTCTTCTTTCTTTCCTGACTCATAAGTTACTCAAGTTACTTAAAATGTTAAAATCATATTATGCTAACCGCAATAATCTTAACCAAAAATGAAGAGAAGAATATACAGAGGTGTATAGAGTCTTTGGGTTTTTGTGATGAGGTAGTGGCGGTAAACGATCAATCGACCGATAATACTCTTAAGATACTTAAGAAACTCAAAGTTAAAATATTAAATAACAAAATGGTTAATTACGCCGGTCAGCGTAACTTCGCAATTGAGAAGATCAAGTCAAGTTGGATTTTATTTGTGGATGCGGATGAAGTAGTAAGCAAGGAGCTAGGAGCTAGCATTCAGGAGCAAGTCAAAAAGAATGATGCTAATGGCTATCTGGTTCACAGAGTAGACTATATCTGGAATCACAAGTTTAAATACGGGGATGTCGGTAATGTCTGGTTACTAAGGCTTGCCCGCCGTGGAGCCGGAGTCTGGCGAGGTGCAGTCCATGAAACCTGGGTTGTAGATGGCAGAATTGATAAATTGGAGGGTGAACTCTCTCACTATCCGCACCAGACGGTAGTGGAATTCTTGAAGCATATCAATAATTACTCGACACTCAAGGCCAATGAATTTTATAAAAATGGCAGAAAAACTGATATTTTTGAAATAATCTTCGGACCAATCTGGAGATTTAAATATTTATATTTTCTAAAGTTAGGTTTACTTGATGGTACAGCCGGCTTTGTCCATGCCATGCTCATGAGTTTTTATGTGTTTTTGGTGGCCGGGAAGTTGTATCTCAAAAGGTAAGGTATAATGATCTCATGCTCATGGACAAACACAAACTAATCAAGCTCTCGCGTGACCGGTCAGCCCGTTGGGGCAGTGGTCTGTTTTGGGTGGATGGGGTCAATTTTGTGGATCAGGCCATCAAGAAAGGTTGGGAGATTGACACTCTGGTCTATCTGGCAGACAAGCTGGATACGGAATTTAAGCACTCAGTTATTCATGCCGTTCCCAAAGATAACCGGATGCTCATCGGTCACGCAGTTTATGAGAAACTGGCCTACAAAGAAGATATCCAAGGTGTTGGAGCGGTTGTCAAGATGAAGTTTTTGAAAAATCAAGTGTTACCGGGATCAGGCCTGGTCTTGGAAAACACTCAATATGGCGGTGGTATGGGATCTGTGATGCGTACCGCTTTGGGGTTTGGAGTCAAAAATATATATTTAGTAGGCAAGACCGTAGACCCCTTTGCTCCCGAGGTTGTCCGGGCCAGCATGGGGGCCATTTTTGGCATTAATATTATCGTAATTGATGATCTAAATATCCTAAGTAACCAAAGTAACTTTGCCTTGTGTTTGGACAAAGACTCCATAAATCTTAAATCATATAGCATAAAGCCTGAACAATATCTGTTGTGGCTTGGAAATGAAGGCAGGGGACTGACTCCCCAAGCTAAGTTAATGTGTCAAACCAAATTGAAAATAGACATCAGTTCTGATATTGATTCGTTGAATGTTGATGTGGCCGCAGGTGTCGCTTTGTATGAATTTACTGCTTGATCTAGTCGTAGGTATCTTGTGGGTACTTAAGTTACCCAAGATACTAAGTAGAACAAATAAGTTACTCAGACCGATTTTGACCTTCGGAATTGTGGGAGTAATATCTTTACTCATGGCATCTTTCCGGTTTTCGCCTGCGGAAATTACGGTTGGTGCAATGTATTTACTCAGATGGATAGTTTACAGCAGTTTGGCGGGCGTGGTAATTCAATCAATTGAAGTCTTGCCGTTAGTCGGAATTGGTACAGCTATACTCGGAATTCTGCAATATATTATAATTCCCGATGTCCGGTTTTTGGAAACGTGGGGATGGGACCCGCATTATTACAGGATAGTAGGAGCCCTTTTAGATCCTGGATTCACAGGCTTAATTTTGGTTTTGACATTGATTTATTTGGTTATTAATAATTACAAAAAAGTCTGGTGGGTCATTGTATACTTGGCTTTGGCTTTGACGTACTCCAGGGCCAGTTATCTGGCATTTTTCACGGCCTTTACATGGATTTCTATTCAAAAGAAAAACTGGAAATATAGCGTATTATCATTTTTGATTTTAGGTATAACCATCGTTGTATTACCACGCTATTCGAGTGGAGAGGGAGTAAAACTAGAAAGGTCAAGTACGATCTACGCGAGGATTGCAAGCTGGAAGAAAGCCTGGGAAATATTTTCTGATAATCCTATTATTGGTGTTGGCTTTAATACTTACCGTTATGCTCAGAAAGCCGCTCCAGAAAGTCACGCTGGGGCCGGGGCTGACTCCTCGTTGCTTCTGGTCATGGCCACAACGGGAATTGTTGGGTTATTATTTTATCTTAAGTATCTTAAAGTACTTTGGAAACTTAGCACCCAGCACCTAGCACTTAGCACCAGTCTAATTGCAATATTTGTTCACTCATTTTTTCTAAATAGTTTGTTTTATCCTGCAGTCATGCTCTGGATTGCACTGCTTATTCCAGTTTGACAGTAATTTCTTTTTGAGTTTCACCTCCGGCGCGGTTGGTTACGACAAATGATATTTTGTTCTCTCCGACATTCAGATTAAGTATTGTTTCAAATGTTCCGGTAGAACCCAGAGTAACCCAACGGCCGTTGATGACCAGTTTGTTTTGGGGCGCAGTGGCGCCCTTGACAGTCAATTTCTTGGAGGTGACTGTCTGGCCATCTTGGGGTGTCTCAATATTCAATTCAGGAGCCTTAGAAATAAATTCAACCGAGTATACTTGTGAAGCTGGACTTTGGTTACCGGCCGGATCCATGGCCACTAATCTGAATAAATTATTTCCCTCGGAAAGTGTAATTTCATGAAAGACAAATGAGCCGTCGGTTTGGGCCTTCTGGGCGCCTTTGGAATCTCCGTTTTGGGTCAGATAAACCTGAGATTCCGGTTCGGATTGACCGTTTAAATTAATAGTGGCACTGTTGGTGGCTGAATAGGACAAGATGAGGGCGGGCGGGGGTGGAGAAATAAGATCGGTTTTGTCTGTGTTTATTTTTTTGGAGTTGGAAAGCATATTAACCAGTGTAGGAAGGAATTTTATACCTACAAAGCCCAAAAAAACCAAAAGCAATATTACAGCCGCAAATATCAGTACGGCTGCCCGTATATCCTGTTTCTCTTCCAATCTTTGTAATCTGCTCCGGTACATTCTGGTAGAATTATAACATTTAGCCCTCTTAGCTTAGTGGTAAAGCGGCGGTATCGTAAACCGCGGACGCAAGTCCGATTCTTGCAGGGGGCTCACAGTCATAAACCTAACCCTAGGAAGAAAAAAGGAGTAGAATTAGGTAACGCTCTACAATATGAAAAAAGCAACTCAAAAACCGCAAATAGCTATCTATCAGGTTATCGGAGATGAACAAAAAATAAATGTCAGAATTGAAGATGAGAATGTTTGGCTGACGCAGAAACTAATTGCGGAACTTTTTGATGTGAGCATCCCAACGGTTAATGAACATCTAAAAAATATATTCGAAAGTGGTGAATTGAACGAAAAGTCAGTTATTAGGAATTTCCGAATAACTGCCACAGACAGTAAAAATTATGACACAAAACATTATAATCTTGATACTATTCTGGCTGTTGGTTACCGAGTGCGATCCGATCGAGGTACACAGTTTCGCAAATGGGCGACAGAAAGATTACGCGAGTATTTAATTAAAGGTTTTACGCTAGATGACGAGCGACTCAAACAGGATGGCGGCCGGGCCCGTTATTTTCAGGAACTGCTACAACGGGTGCGGGATATCAGGAGCAGTGAACGGATGTTCTACCAGAAAGTGACTGATATTTATGCGACAAGTATCGATTACAAGGCAAATGCAGAGTTGACACATAAATTCTTTGCCACGGTGCAAAATAAAATGCATTATGCCGTGCATGGATATACTGCGGCAGAAATTATAGTCCAGCGCGCCGATAGCAAAAAACCTCTGATGGGGCTTACCAGTTTTAAAAGTAACTATATTACGGCGAGTGATATTGTCATTGCGAAAAATTATTTGACCGAACCAGAAATAAATCACTCGATGAGTTTTTGACAATTTCTGAAAAGAAGTTACTGCATTCTGCCGGTACAGTGAGCGCGAAGCAGGCGGAAGACAAAGCTTTAGAAGAATACAATGAGTACCGCAAAGCACGCGATAAAGATTATATATCGGACTTTGACCGGGAGGTAAAAAAACTTTTGGAGGCGGAAAAGAAATTAAAGGAGTAAAATCAGATTATGGATCATGGAATATCGACCGAAAAAGTATTTTGAAGAGATTCGCTTAAATTTTCGCGCCCATAGCCACTTTTTAGGTAAACTTCCCTGGCTTTAGCGTCTTTTTCGTTTATAAAATATTCGTATTTAATGAAACGTCTGACGTTTCAGTCATATTGTAAGTATACAGAAATTTGTCGAGTCAAACTCGACTCGCTTACAAAACTTGGCTTCGTGCTGTGATTTGGCGAAGCCGCGTTTGACGCGGAGCGGTGGACCGGATTTGAACCGGCGACCTACTGCTTGGGAAGCAGTCATTCTACCACTGAACTACCACCGCATGCTTCGACCGCGCTCAGCACTATAGCTATTTTAATACTAATTTTTGTCCGGGGTAGATGAGATTTGGATTATTACCGACCAACGATTTGTTTAGTTGGTAGATCTTGACCCAATTATAACCGGAACCGGTTTGCTCAAGCGCAATTTTCCAGAGAGAGTCACCGGCTTTGACTACATATTCAGTTCCGACAGCGACTTCTTTGGTTTCTGCGGTCAAACTGGCAGCTTCTGTGGCGCTAGATGTCACATTGGCTTGTTCATTTACACTTGGGTTCTTGGCGGTTTTGAGATAATTGAATAGCAGTCCGCCGACCAAAAGCACAACGACTGCTCCCAGAACCATACTCATGGTTTGTTCGTTTAGATTGAATTTTAGTTTTTTCAGATAGTCTTTCATTTTATTTATTCTCCCTCCTAGAGCAGATCAGGGGCTAATATATCACATCTTGAAAAAATTTGTTTTCTGGTGGGCTATAGATGACTGTCTGACGAACCACCGAATCAGGATTTGGCCGCTTGTTGTGAAGGGGAAAATTTAGCATCAGAAAGTAAACGTATTATCTCTTCCGGATTCGTTATGGTTTCCGTCCAATTGTCCGAAATCACGACTTTCGTATCATGGTTATCGAAAACGAACGAAGGATTGCTAGTTCCAAATCCAATGCTTTTTTCATAGGATCCCGCTGCCTCTCCAGCAAAAACGCTTGCTCTATAGCCAAATTCGCCATTATACATTGGTTCTCCAGGACGTAGATCTCCATCACTGACACGAATTTCTATCTCCATTTCCAGAATCAAGCTTGATATACTAACTGTGAGTTTCTTTCCTATCGGAGTTTCACCATAAGTCTGCCAGCTTTTTCTTGGCTCTGGCCATTTTGACAGATCCCTGAAAACAAATAATGATGGTTGTGTTTCGAGTAGTTTTAGCACAAAACTAACCACGTGTGGTGCCGAAGTTTCTTTATCATGAGGTAAAACTTCTGGACTAAGATCTTGGATCCATTTATCTAAGTTTTCCATATCATTATAAAAATATCTCGAGAAACATAATAAAGTTAGACTATAAACTTGCGGGATCGACGGGATTCGAACCCGCGACCTACGCCTTGACAAGGCGCCGCGCTAACCAGCTGCGCTACGATCCCAATATTTCTATTTTACTCTATTTTTAGAATTAAACCAACGTCTTAATTTAACTTTGAGCCTGGATAAAGGATGGATGGATTTACCTTCAGCCGAAACCCGAAATTCCACATAAAATTCGCCAAGCCAGCGCAAAATCAGCTTAAACAATTCATCCCGTCCATCGGTTTTACTCCGGCAAATATGTCTATGACAACCGATAGCCACGGTTTGCAGGGGTAGCATCATTTGAATTTCAGAAAGTTTTTTCAAATAAATTTCACCATATCCGGATTCTACTTCAAAAGCAGCTTCTCGGGCCATAGACTTGTCATGAGTATATTCCTGATAGCGCATCTCAATTAACTGATCCCATTGTTTAAGAAATTTCCGTTCTACACCCAAGGATTTTAGTTGATTTGTATAACTTTTGGCGATTTGGTCTTTGAATTTTGATAAAAGAGCTTTTCGTTCATCTGATATATCCGGAGCGTCACAGGTCAACATCATGACGGTAACCACTGCGATTACCAATTCATTAAATATTCGGTCTTGCTCCAATTGTGAAATTGTATCAAACAAACACAAATTTCTAAATTTTGGGTTAGTAAATAATTTAAAGGCTTCACTCCCAATAGCTTGTGATAAATTTTCCACCATCAATTCCATGGTCTGATTATAAACTCTTTTTCGTGACAATCACAATAAAAAGCATCCCACCTCGGAGGTGGGATATACCCAAAAACACGGAAACGGTCCATTTATGCGAAAAAGGAGAAAAGGAGAGTATACTGATATAATGAACAAGAAGATTGTGGCGGGGATGGTGGGAGCAGCCGCGCTGAGCGCGGGACTTTATTTCAAGACAGTTTATTTGGTAGTCAGTGTCAAAGATGGTGACACGTTTGAGGTTTTGGACCGCGTGTCAGTCCGCTTTGATACATTGGATGCGCCGGAATTGACTAATTGTGGTGGTGAGCAAGCCAAAAAAGAACTGGAAAAAATTATCTTGGGTAAAAAGGTTACGCTGAATGTGGCCACAAATGATACTTTTGGTAGAAAAGTGGCTTCTGTTTGGTCGGGCCGGACCTGGATAGACCAAAAATTAATTGAGACTGGCTGGGTGGCTTATTCATCATCAACCCAGGATCCAAAGCATATATTACAGAACATTGATTGGAAAAATAGAGAAAATAAAATTGGTATTTATAGTGATTTATGCACCCAATATGAAAATAAAGATCAGCCAAAGTGTGTAATCAAAGGAAATATTTCGGGTGAGTGGTTAAAAAAGGGTGAAAAGGCTTATCATTTTCCGGGTTGTATACAATACAACCTAACCCGAATTGAAAAATACCGCGGTGAGCAATGGTTTTGTAATGAGAAAGAAGCGAAAGCTGCCGGTTACATCAAATCCGGTGGTTGTGGCAGCAAATCCTGGAAACGATGACAGACCATTTCGAGGAAGTCCTCGATATGATCAAAGTAGATCAAAAAGGCGTTGCCTTTCAAGGCGAAACGAGAACCATTTCGTTGATGTTACCGATATGGTCAAACAGTCTTCCCTCTCCTAAATTAGGAAGGGGATATATGATAGAATAAAAATATGAATGCAAATAAATTTCCTGGGACAATGTGGGGGAGGACGGTAGAAGTCAGGTTTGCATTTTCCGGAAAGCTAGTAAGTTTAAGAAAAAATATCGGGGATAATGTCAGCAAAGGAGAAATTCTGGCATCACTTGATAGGCAATTATTGCAATTGGAATTGGATCAAAAATTGGCTGATAATAAATTAGTCCGGGCCGCTTTTGACCTGGGCAAGGGATCAAAAAATGTTTTGCAGGCGGATTTGGATGCATCAGTCCGTGATGTCGAGCAAGCCAAATACAAGCTGGATCAGGTTGATTTGGTTGCGCCTATCGCAGGGGTAATTCTGGACGATGGAGGTTGTAAAATTAATATGAATATTACCCCTTCGGCCAATGCATTTGTAATCCTGGATACAGGTTCAATTGTTTTTAGAGCTTTGATTAAAGCGGAAGATGTGGCAAGATTTGCTAATCCGGTTTCCTTACCTATTGATTTTCCAAAATTAGGCAAAAAAGTTTTTGGCATGGCCAGTTTGCCGAAATTGACAAGTAACCTTGATTGGGTAGTAGATTTAAAACTAGATGATTTCAAAGATTTACCCGTTGGTTTGGAAGGATTTGTCCAATTGGCATGAACAACAAACTCTCTACTTGCAGAGCAATTATAATAAAGGACAATAATATATTATTGATGCACAGACGGAATAAAGGTGAGGAATATTGGGTTTTTCCCGGTGGTCATATTGACGATGGCGAATCAGCGGAAGAAGCGATGAAAAGAGAGATTTGGGAGGAGTTGTCTCTAAGGGTAATTAAATTGAGCAAACCCCATCCATATATTCATGAATTTGGGACAAAGGAATGTTATTTCAACTGCGAAGTAGAAGAAGGAGAAGCGAAACTTCATCCTTCGGGGAACGAGAAGTCTAATCCAGAAGATTGGTACAATCCTGAATGGGTTGATTTATTATTGGCTAAAAAATTGGCGAAATTATATCCTGCAAAAGTTGCTGATATAATCAAGAAATGAAAACAACTTGGAATTTTGGGTTATTGGATACATCTGAGAAGCAATTGAAAATAGTTGAGGAGAAAAATTTGGCTTTTGCCACAAAATGGAAAGACAGAGATGATTATTTGGCTGAGCCGAAGATTTTGCTTGAAGCGCTTCTGGAATTTGATGATTTACAAAAAAACTACGGCACTACCGGTGATCTGGGTTATTACTGGGGACTTAAAAAAAGTTTGAATCAATCCGATCCGGATATAAAAGCCCAGAATAATAAATTGGAAGAGTTTTCTGTCAGACTGCATAACCAAAATCAATTCTTCTTATTAAAGCTATCAAAGATTTCTGTTGATAAACAAAAAGAGTTTTTGGAATATCCGGAATTATTGAATTTCAGACATTTTTTGGAACGTCTATTTGCCACTGGTAAATTTACATTATCAGACCCCGAGGAGAAAATATTAAATCTGAAAAATAATTCAGCTCACTCCAGTTGGGTACGCATGACTTCCCAATTTTTATCAGAAGAAAAGATTGCGGGTAGAACCCTGGAAGAATATATGGCCGATTTACAGTTGTCTGATGCGAAAATACGTCAAACTGCCGGTGAAGCAATAAATGAAATGCTCAGAAATAATATCAAAATTGCCGAGCATGAATTAAATGCCATTTTGTATGACAAAAAGGTAAATGATAATTTAAGAGGCATAACCAGGCCCGATTTGATGAGGCATTTGTCAGATGATATAGATACCCAGGTAGTGGATGCCATGATTGAAGCTGTCAGTTTACGGTTTGATTTAGCGCACAAATTTTATGAAACAAAAGCCAAATTACTGGGTATGTCAAAACTTAATTATTGGGACCGTAGCGCACCCATTGGCCAGATTGAAACTCAATATGATTATGAAAAATCTGTAAAGCTGATTTCGGAAGTATTTGACAATCTGGATCCGCAGTTTCAGGAAATATTTATGGGATTTGTAAATAATGGTCAAATAGATGTTTATCCAAAACCCGGAAAACGCGGAGGAGCATTTTGTGCAATAGAGAGACCCACTCAGCCCACATATATCTTGCTAAATCATATTGGTAATTTGCGTGATGTTTTGACTTTAGCTCATGAAGCGGGGCATGGAATAAACAATGAACTCATGAAATTACAAAAATACGCACTCAATTTTGGTTCTCCCACATCCACAGCCGAAGTGGCCAGTACCTTTATGGAAGATTTTGTCTTACAAAGTTTACCAAGAGACAAAGCTTTAATTATGAAAAAATTAGATGACGATATCTCGACTATATTTAGGCAGGTAGCCGCCTATAAATTTGAACAAGAACTGCACGAAACCTTCCGACGTAAAAATTATTTGGCAAAAGAAGAAATCGGAGATATATTTAGTAAACACATGGTCAGTTATATGGGGGACTTTGTCGAGCAAAATGAGGGATCTCAAAATTGGTGGGTTTATTGGAGTCATTTTCGTAGATTTTTCTATGTCTATTCCTATGCTTCCGGGTTACTTATTTCTAAGTCGTTACAAAATAAAGTCAAACAAGACCCGCAATTTATTGAAAAAGTCAAGTGGTTTTTATCCCAAGGATCGTCCGATTCACCCAAAAATTTGTTTTTAGCACTTGGAATTGATATAACAGATAAAGACTTTTGGCTTTCAGGAATTTCTGAAATCGAAAAGTTGTATGAGGAGGTGAAGTTATTAGTATGAGTTTACCAATAATATTATTAGGAGGATTAGTATTAGTAGTTTTGTATGTAGTGGGTGTTTACAATGGGCTAGTGGCCAACAAAACCCAGATAAGAGCCTCAGTTTCGGAAATCGGCAACCAATTGAAGCGTCAATCAGAGTTGATTCCAAATCTAGAGACCTCAGCAAAAGCCTATCTGGCCCACGAAAAAGGTATTTTAAAGATGTTGGCTGACGCTAGGAAGATGAGTGACCCAACGGCCAAGGTTGCTGAATTACTACCAAAATTGCAAGTAATAATGGAGAGTAATCCTCAGATGAAAGGCGCGGATGTAATCACAAACCTAATGGGAGAATTGCGTGATACCTCTGACAAAGTCATGTATTCAAGGAGAACCATGATTGATCTGACAGCTGATTACAATATTAAGCTTGCCACTTTCCCAAGTAACTTGGTGGCCAATGCTTTTGGTTTCAAATCTGAAAAAGGTTTGGAAATGCCTAATTCCGGAGAATTTTTAAAAGTTTCCGAGTCTGAAACCAAGACTCCCAAACTTAGTTTATGACCAATGTTTTTGAATCAGTAGAAAGAAACAAGCGCAAGAGTTGGCTAGTGATAGCCGGTTTTGTAATTTTCGTTCTCACAGCTTCATATTTTATAGCCCGTGGCATGGCAGCATTTTATGGATATCAATCTTCGGGATTAGAATTTCTGGGTATTGGGCTTGTGATTTCGGGGGTGATGAGTTTTGCCTCGCATTATTGGAGTGACAAGATTGTTTTGGGTATATCTGGGGCCAGGCCGGCGGATAAAAAAAGGGACTTTATGTTTTACACCGTGGCCGAAAATCTGAGTATGGCAGCCCGGGTTCCCATGCCAAAACTCTATGTTATTGATGATACAGCCATGAATGCCTTTGCCACCGGGCGCGATCCTGCCCATGCTGCCATTTGTGCTACTACTGGTTTATTGGCCCAGCTTAACCGTACAGAATTGGAGGGGGTCATTGGCCACGAGCTGTCCCATGTGGCCAATTATGATACGAGGCTCATGTCTGTGGTTACGATTCTTGTTGGCTTGATAACGCTACTGGGTGATTGGCTACTGAGATCTGCATTTTATTCTAGGTCCAACAATGATGAAAATAAAAATTCAGGTGGAATATTTATAATTGTCGGACTTCTTATGGCTATATTGTCACCCATTATTTCCCAGATTATTCAGCTGGCAATATCCCGCCGCCGGGAATTTCTGGCGGATGCCAGTAGTGTCAAACTAACCCGCCAGCCATCGGGATTGATTTCAGCACTGAAGAAACTGGGCGCAGACAAAGAGCCTCTGGAAGCAGCCAACAAAGCCACCGCTCATTTGTATATTACCAATCCTCTGAACAATCTCTCATCCGATGCCCGCGGCTGGTTTGCCGGTCTCTTCAACACCCACCCACCTCTTTCTGACCGCATCAAAGTCCTTGAACAAATGATATAGTTGTGATAAACTGCAAATACTATGGGTAAAGATTTATTCGGACATGATCAAAGTAGAAGTTCACGAGTTACACCAGACGGAAAATCAGTTGGACGACCAACTAATGATTATCTTAAAAAATTGGATGATAAATCACTAATTGACTATATTGAAGCATTACAAATACAAAGTCATGAACGCGCCGCTAATTCAATGAGGAGGCGAAATGCACTAATGATTGCTGGATTAAAAGCAATGATTGAAGTAACTAGTAGACTAGAATAACTCCGTTTTGATTGTGATAAAATTTAGCCATGGATGTAAAGAAAGTGGCAAGACTTGCTAATTTACCAATTAGTGACGATATGGCTTTGAAATTACAAAAGGATTTAGACGCTACAGTTGGTCTCGTCGACGAGCTTACTAAATTGGATTTAAAAGATGTAGTGCCTACATCTCAAGTCACAGATATTACAAATGTCATGCGGAAAGATGAGATAGATAAAGACAGAATATTGAATATTGGAGGTTATTTCAAAGTGAAAGCAATTTTTGATGAAGTTTCTTGATCTGTCTATTGCCGAACTCGCCTCTAAATACCGTTCTGGTGAAGCTTCTCCTATAGATGTAGTCAAAGAATGTCTTGAAAATATAGACAAAAATTCTGACTTAAATATTTTTATAACCCTACGGGATAAAGAAGAATTATTGAAAGAAGCAGAAAATATTAAGTTTAAAACTTTACTTTCCGGAATTCCCTACGTATTAAAAGATGCTTATGTGACAAGGGGGCTTAGGACCACAGCCGCTTCTAAAGTTTTGGAAAATTATATTCCGGACTACGACGCTACAGTAGTAAAAAAATTAAAAGAGGCAGGTGCTATATTAATCGGAAAAACAAACATGGATGCCTGGGGTCATGGAGCCAGTTCAGAAAATACTGACTTTGGCCCTGTCAAAAATCCTTGGGACAATACCCGGGTTGCTGGTGGATCTTCAGGGGGAGCTACCGCTGCAGTAGCGGCAAGGATGGCCATGTTTGCTATAGGTGAAGACACGGGGGGATCTATTCGCAATCCCGCTGGTTGGTGTGGTATTTCAGGACTAAAAGTGACTTATGGCCGGGTCAGCCGTTATGGGGCGATTGCTTATGCCTCCTCACTAGATACGGTTGGCCCTATGGCCAAAAGCGCTCAAGATTTAGCCATTATTTTGGAGCAAATTGCGGGAATCGATAAATATGACGCTACTTCATCACCAAATATTGTCCCAAATTATTCTAATAACTTGGATGTTGATATCAAAAAAATAAAAATTGGAATACCTTTTGAATTAAACTTGCAAATTAATGAAGCGGCAACTCAACTCAAGGATTTAGGTGCTGAAATAATTGATATATCCTTACCCATGTTAAAGTACGCCGTTTCAATTTATTATTTACTTGCACCTTCCGAGACAAGTTCCAATTTAGGAAGATACGATGGTATCAGATATGGGAATGGCCGGGAGAATTTTACTCAGGAATCTATGCGGCGGATTTTGATTGGTACTTTTGCTCTATCATCTGGTTATTATGATGCCTATTACAAAAAAGCCCAACAAGCCCGAACCAAAATAATTGAAGATTATCAAAGAGCATTTGAAAAGTGTGATGTCATTATTATGCCAATCTCTCCCGATATTGCACCAAAATTTGGTGAATTGATTAATGATCCAATAAAAAACATGTTGGCTGATATGTATGCGGTAACTGCTAATATATCTGGTATTCCCTCACTCGCCTTACCTTGTGGATTTGAAAATGGGATGCCGGTGGGCTTCCAAATTCAGGGTCCGATGTTTTCCGAAGAGTTATTACTTGGCATTGGCCATCAATATCAAAAATCAACAACATGAAATCGAATTTTTCTAGGCTTTTTGAAAATAAAGATTTTATTAAGCTCTGGTTGTCACAGATACTATCTCAGATAGCCATTAACCTCATGAATTTTTATGTCTTAACCCAGGTTTTTTCAAAAACCCAGTCCACTACTGCTGTCGCCATGATCTGGGTGGCCAGCGCCCTACCGGCCTTGTTGTTCGGCCCATTTTCCGGACCGATTGTGGATAGCTTAAGCCGACGGAAAGCCATGATCATTACCAATCTGCTTCAAGCCGGCAGTATCGCCTTGTTGTTTTTCAGGCACCAACTGTTTTCATTTTATCCGGTGGTATTTCTCTATAGTTTTTTTGATCAAATTTACTTGCCCAGTCAGCAGGCTTCTATTCCCGGATTGGTAAACCGCAAGTATTTATCGACTGCCAATGGTTTGTTTTTACTTACGCAACAAGGTTCGGTCTTATTGGGCTTTGGATTTGGTGGTATATTATTGGCACTATTAGGAAATACAATTACGATTGCAATAGCCTCAGGAGCCTTGATAGTTGCGGCCATTTCAGTATATTTTTTACCAAAAGACCAGCCACGAGTTGGATTTATGGAAAAAAACATCGGGCGGTTTTGGAAGGATTTGTTGGTTGGTTATAAATACATCCGAACACACCGGGAAATATTATTACCCTTGCTGATGATTATCTGTAGTCAGATATTTGTCTCGGTAATTACTATAATTTTACCCACCTTCACTCACGAAGTCTTAAATATCAGTCTAAATTATGCCGGGATTATGCTCATAGTTCCGGGAGCAATAGGGGCTTTGATTGTGACATATAATCTTCCGCGCTGGCTGAAGACTTCACGCAAAAAAGATATTGTTCAACGGGGATTGTTGATTGGAGGATTAACACTCGTTTTGTTTTCATTGGTGGGGTTACTGACGGTGGGTCGAACATTGATTAGTGGTATCGTTGCCATTGGAATTGGCATGGCACTGGCCTGTATTACTGTTCCTTCACAGACTTTGATTCAGGAAAAGACTCCCAGCTGGTT
>CAYITQ010000004.1:4442-39076 GCA_964366335.1 uncultured Gammaproteobacteria bacterium | reverse complement strand
AGCTTGGAATTCCGGTGGCGTTTTGTGAAGATTTGGGGCATGCTGAATGGGAATATCCGCCTTTTATGACTATAAAAAAACATTTTGCCAATAGGCGTTTTATTTCCTTGCCAAATGGTATAAAATCCAAACTTACTGTGGAAGACAAAAATTGCCAGTTAGAATTTTTGGAAAACATCTGCGGGTAGAATGATATGGCAAACCAAGTAATAAAAAATACATTTGAGAGTTTGGAAAACATGACTAAGAAAGCCGGAAGCGGGTTTAAGAAGGTGGCGGGTGATGTAGCGAGAGATGCTGTGGGGTCGCTGACGGGGACAGGAGAATATGATATGACTGGGACGCATGAGCAGAATCAGAAGATATTACCCCAGCAACAAAAGCAACAGATCAAACAAAGCGATGCTCAGAAAATTGCTCAAATGAGGCAAAATATTCAAATAATTGACCAAAAGATAGAAGAAGCAAGAAAAAAAAGGCAAGAACAGGCAAAACAAGCAATACAAGCAACACAGGCAAAAAAAATAGAACACAAACAAGAACAGGCAAAAAAACACGATAAGTTTGCGGCCATAAAAGCCATGATCAAAGCCAATCAGGGCAGCAAGGAGGGTAGCATCCGTGCCAGCGGGTGATATACTAGTAATATGAAAGCCAAACCAGTTCCTGCAAAACCCAGTGACTTTAAAAATCTACCCCAAAACCAGTGGCGGGACAACCAGCCACAAGTAACAAAATTTCAAGTGCCAAAAATTGGGCGCGATTTTACGGGGTTTAGACGCGGCAGCCGCTAATGTGTTATAATAAATTTATGAATAAAGTATTTAGTTCTTGTAAAAGTCAACCGGAGTAATCCCGCTTAGCGGGATGCTTCGGTTTTATGTCCCGCGAGAGCGGGATTTTTAGTGCAATATGTCAAAAAATATTACAAAATTTTACTTTGATAAGGCCAAATATTTGGTAGGTGACGCTTTGGGTAATGAGTTTTTTCTGGAGGTTGATTACAAAAATGGAAAATTTAAATTGTCTGGCAAATTACCCAATCCACAAAAAACAAATATAGAAACTTTTGCCCTAGATCTGATTAAAAGAAAACATGGCATTAATTTTTCTGATAAGATTAATTTATGAAGAATAATAATTATGCTTTTATTGATAGCCAGAACTTGAACCTGGGAATAAAAAGTCAGGGGTGGAAATTAGATTGGCGTAAATTTAGACAGTATCTACGGAATAAATATAATGTAACCAAAGCATTCGCGTTTATTGGGTATAAACCTGGAAACGAAGCACTGTATACACGTATTCAAGAAATGGGCTTTGTAGTTATACTAAAGCCAACGTTAGAGTTACCCGATGGAACCGTTAAGGGAAATGTAGATGCTGAATTAGTCTTGCACACGATGATCGAATTTAATAATTACCATAAAGCTATTATTGTCTCGGGTGACGGGGATTTTTATTGTTTGGTTGAATATCTGTCAAAAAAGACAAAACTTTTGTTGGTATTGGCTCCAAATCAGTATTACTCCAGATTATTAAAATCATTTTCGAATTTTGTAGTTCGGGTGGATAAATTGAGGGAGAGCCTAGAATTTAAAACAAATACGACTGGCATCGGCGGTCGGTCGAAACCTTAGGCCTATCCAGTCATCGTGATATCTATATAATAACATAATTATGAAACTTTACAATACCCTAACCAAGCAAGTTGAGGAATTTGTGCCACTTAAAAAAGGACAAGTGGGATTGTATACCTGTGGACCCACTGTCTATGATTATGCCCATATTGGGCATGGGCGCAAATATGCTATGGACGATCTGCTTAAACGTTTGTTGAAATACAACGGCTATCAAGTTATCCATGTGCAAAACATTACAGATGTTGGGCATTTGGTGTCCGATGCTGATGAAGGGGAAGATAAATTAGAAAAGGGGGCAGCCAAGTTTGGCAAATCAGTATGGGACACGGCAGAGATATTTATCAAAGGATTTTATGAAACTATGGACAAGCTGAATATAACTCGTCCCGATATAATTTGCCGGGCGACAGATCATATACCAGAACAAATAGATTTAATAAAAAGGTTGGTTGATAAAGGATTCGCTTACGATACCCCAGAAGCTGTATATTTTGATGTTAGTTTGTTTCCCAGATACGGTGAATTGTCTGGACAAAAAGTGGAAGATAAATTGGTGGCCGTTCGGGAAGAGGTGCGTTCAGGTAATCACAAAAAACATCCGGCGGACTTTGCCCTATGGTTTAAACTTGTGGAAAGATTTGAAAATCACATTATGCAGTGGGACAGCCCATGGGGTAGAGGATTTCCAGGATGGCATATTGAGTGTTCGGCCATGTCCATGAAATATCTTGGAGAAACTTTTGATATTCACACGGGTGGTGAAGATCATATTCCGGTTCATCATACCAATGAAATAGCTCAATCGGAGGCAGTTACCGGAAAACCACTGGCGAAATTTTGGGTGCATTATGCATTTCTACAAGTAGACGGTATCAAGATGAGTAAAAGTTTGGGAAATATGTACAGGGTAGAGGAGGTCATGGAAAAAGGATTTAGTCCATTAGCACTAAGATATCTATATCTGACTTCAAATTACCGGTCACCACTAAATTTCACCTGGAGCAGTATTGCTGGGGCACAGACAGCGTATGACAAACTGGTACAGTTTGTCAAAGGAGCTAGGAGTCAGGAGCTAGGAGCTAGCCGAAAAGAATTGTCTCGGGAAAAACTCAAAAAAATAGATGGGTTTAGAAATAAATTTTTGGAACGTGTGAATAATGACTTGAACTTTCCGATGGGATTGGCTGTTGTTTGGGAAATGATCAAGAGTAATATTCCGGATTACGACAAACTTGAATTACTTCTGGATTGGGATTCTATTTTGGGACTCGATTTGGCAAATGTTTCTGTTGTGGAAATCCCCGAGCAAATAAAACAAATGTCAACAATCCGGGAAAGTTTAAGGAGGGAAGGGAAATTTGTGGAAGCAGACGAATTACGGATGCAGATTGAGCAAAAAGGTTATCTCATCAAAGACACTGCCAATGGAACAGTCATTAGCAATTAGAGTAAGTGGTTTATCTAAAACATTCAAGGTAAATAAAAATATATTAAATGCCTTGACGGATATAAGCTTTGAAATAAGGGAGGGTGAATTTGTGGCACTGCTTGGTCCAAACGGAGCAGGAAAAAGTACACTCATCAAAATATTGATTGGTGTTTTGGCCTATGACAAGGGCAGTGTCAGTATTTTGGGACAGGAACCATTGGAAAATCGAGAAAATATTGTGGCAAGACTGGGAATTGTCTTTGGTCAACGCAGTAGGTTGTGGTACGATCTTCCTGTTCGTGACAGCTTTGAATTGACGAGCAGGCTTTATGGTAACAAAAATTTAGACTGGGAAAATTATTTGATTGACGGGGTGGACATTAGAAAATTGCTTGACCGTCAAGTCAAAAAGCTTTCCTTAGGTGAGAAGATGCGCTGTGAATTGGTCAATACTTTGCTCTACAATCCCGATCTAATATTTTTGGATGAACCGACTATTGGTCTAGATGTGGTCAGTAAACAAAAAATCCGGGAATTTTTGCATGTATTACATAAACAGGGCAAGACTATTTTATTGACCAGTCACGACACGGGGGATATCGAAAAATTATGTGAACGGGTGATAGTTATCAATAACGGTGAGATGGTGGTTGACTTGCTAATAGCTGATTTTATGTCTCTGGATACCAAATCTGTATTGATCTTGAAACTAAACAAAAAGCCCAGTCCGAAATATAAAATCAAATTTTCAAAGTTTATACTAGAGATTAAAAAGATTTCAGATTACGAAGTAAGAATAGAATGCCTAAAGACCGACTTTAAAAAAGTCTTGGTCAAGGCTCTGGATGTCTTTGATGTCCAAGATTTGGATTTTGAATCTGGAGGTGTGGAAAAAATATTGATTGAGCTCTATGACAAATGAACTGCGCAAGTATTGGGGCTACTTCATGTTGGAGTTCAAGCGCACCAGTTTTTACTGGCCAGGGCTTTTATTTCGAATTTCTCTGATTACGCTTAGATTGGTATTGCCGTTTTCTGTTTTTGAAATATTAAGGCGGACTGGAAAGATTTCCGATTTCGATGCGACCTTTGCATTATGGGCTGTCTTAATTGGCCAAATATTACACAATTGTGACATCAGACTTTCCAAGAGGATAAAACAGGAAGTCAGAAGTGGAGACATTATAATTAGACTTATGGACCCTACAAATTATGTATTTGCAAAAGTTGCCGGATCATTGGGCTTTTTCTTGCCATCTTTTATCGTATACTCATTAATATTTATCCCAATCGTTTATTTAATATTACCGATTAAATTTAATTTAATCATACTTTTAACCTTTACTTTGATTGCAGCGTTAATATCAAATTTAATAGGACTTTTGGTCGGCATGTCTAGCTTTTTTATCGAAGAAAATGACGGCATTGAACTCGTGGTGGGAAAGCTGATGTTTATATTTGGCAACCAAATCATCCCGATTATTCTCATGCCAATTTGGGTACAAAATATTGCCCGGCTAACGCCATTTTATATGGCCTTAGCTGCTCCGATTGATGTCGCCAGTGGAAAATATTCATCGCTTATCGCATTTGGTCAGGGGATTATATATATTGCATTATTACTTTGGTTTGCATTTTGGATGTTAAACAAAATTAAAAGAAAGTTGGTGCTAAATGGGTAAATCCTGGAATGCCTATTGGTTATTTACAGGTTTGAAATTCAAGAAAGTATTGCAATTTCCGGCCAATCTGGTGGCGCAATCGGTAGCAATGATACTCAATAATCTGGGATTTTTGGCCGCCTGGGGACTGCTGTTTTCCCGATTTGGCAATATCAATGGTTATACAATTTGGGAAATAATTTTGCTTCAAGGATATGCAGCTACATTTTATGCGACCTTCTTTTGGTTTATTGGAGGAGTGGCCAAATCGACATTTGAATATTTGGATCGTGACCGGTTTATGGATTTACAACTCTATCCCTTGAACCCATTGCTACTACTGACAACAAAATCCGGGGAACCAACCCAATGGGGTGATATGCTCGAGGGCGTAGTCCTGATGGGCATATATTTATGGCATGCCCCGGAAGCTGTATCATTAATCGGAATTAGTCTGATATTAACAATTGCCGGTTTATATGGGGTAACATTGTTTATATCCAGTATTTTATTTTTTATTCCCAAAGGGGGGGAATTCTTTGGCGACCTGATTCAAAATATTTTTGTAGGTGCGTCTATGTATCCGTCACAAAATTTTCAAGGTATTACCAGGACAGTGTTCTATGTTTTATTATTGGTCCCGATTGTCTTTTATCCGATTGAAGTAGTGCGCGGTTTGCTGTCACCCAAATATTTATTTATTTCACTCTTCTTTGTCATTTTAATAAATATTTTAGGACTAACGCTGTGGAATGCTGGCATTAAGAGAGTGGAAAGTGGAAGTGGTGGGGGACTAGTGGATTGACAAAATGTAAGGGATATGGTTTAATTGCATTAATATGACATACTCTACATTAACTGCTCAGTATCAAATTACCTTACCCAGTGTGGTGCGTAAAGGGCTTGAAGCTAAGCCCGGCGACAGAATTGTATTTTTTGAATCTGCCGAATCAGGAACAGGGTTCTTTGTGGCCAAAATTCCCGAGTTTAGATCTCTAGCTGGATCATTATCCAAATACAAAAAGAATTTTAATGGAAAATATGATTCTGGTGACATATGGGTGCAATCCTATTTAGAAAGGAATTCCACCAAAAATGATTAACACGGTAATAGTTGATACCAATATTATATTGAGGCATTTTTTGGATAAAGATTTGAAACTGGTTAATTTGATAGATTCTGGATCAAGTATTTATATTACTTTTCCAATTGTATTTGAAACGGTCTATATGATGGAGAAATATTATAAAATTAGCCGGGCAGAGGTCTATGAAAAGATAATGGCATTATTATCATTAAGCGAGGTCGAACTAGAGGATAGAAATATAATACAAGTATTAAATAAATACCGAGCTCATAAACAACTCAGTTTGGCTGATTGTTATTTATTGACATTATCAGATAATACTGGATATGACTTAATTACTTATGATCGTAAATTAGAAAAACATAAATGAAGTGGGTATTGATATTTGATTTAGTTTTAATAAACATTGGTTTTAGTTGGCTATTTTATAAATCACTCAATCAATCAATTCCAAATGTCCAATCGATTACCAAAACAGAATATATAGATAAATGCGGTACCGAGTGTCAAAAATATATTGATGCGAAATTAATTTTTCCCAGTCCTTCTCCATCAACTATTACCAAGACTGTCTATCAGACGGTTACAAAACCAAAAACCAAAAGTATAGTTTATGTGCCGATTCCCGGATCCGGAAATGTAATCGGGGATTGGACCTCTGTTTCCGGAACCGACTTTTATTTTGATAAAGCTGATTATCCTGGTCTTTTGGAAATAAACTTTGAAGGAAACTTAAAATTGTTTAATGGCAATGGCATGGCCTATATGCGCTTGTTTGATGTTACTCACGGAATTGCGGTGCAGGGGAGCGATGCGCAAACTTCAAATCAAACTTCAACTCCGGTAAATTCCGGCTCAATTAATTTTTGGTCTGGCAAAAATCTCTACCGGGTACAGGTAAAATCTCTCACCGCCGACACCGCTATATTTGATGGTGGCAAATTAAAAGTTACTGTGTTAAACTAATTTCATGGCAACGAAGACTAAAAAAGCTGCAAAGACTAAAAGTGTAAAAGTGCCGGTGATGGAGCAGAAGGTCATACATAGTCATACAATGGGCATACGATTGGCATTCGTAGTCATAGGTTGTTTACTCTTACTGGTAGGTTTCTGGTACAAAACCAAAGCCTGGCCGGTAGTGGCATTGGTCAACTATATGCCCATTACCCGCTTTGAATTGAGTCAGATGATGTATGAGAAAGTGGGAAAAGAAGCTCTGGATGCCCTGATTACCCAAAAATTGGTGGCTGAAGAAATGCGGACGCGCAAAATAAGTATCACTGCCAAAGACATTGATGTCAAATTGGAAGAGATTAAAGCCCAGCTTGGATCTGACGAAAACTTTAATCAAATATTGGAATTGCAGGGAGTGACCATACAGGAATTAAGAAATCAGATTGAATTTCAATTGAAATTGGAAAAGCTGGTGCCAGTCTCTACCGACTCTGCCAAAATGCAGGAAGACATTTCCGCCACTCTTTCGGCTCTCCGCACCAAAGCAAAAATTTGGTTGGTGAAATAAAATTTATACCAATCTGGATATTGTAAAAATAAAAATCACTCCGGTCAAAGTCATAGCAATTGTTTTCCAAGAGGAGTGTTCAGAGTGGGCTTCGGGGAGGATTTCCGAAGCACCGATATAGAGCAAAAATCCCGCAAAGAAGCCCAAATATAACAAGATAAAATTATCTGGAATCACAAACAAACGGGTGACCAAAGTTCCCAAGATGGGAGCAAAGGCATGAGCAAAAATTAATATTTTTGATTGGAGAGGGGTATTTTTATTTAAATTGGTAAGAGATACATTGTTTAAGCCATCAGAAAAAGCATGGGAAATGACAGCCACTGCTACAATACCACCGCCAAAACCAATGGCCACCCCATCCATAAACGAGTGACCAATTAGAGCCAGAGCGGAAGCAATTCCCACATGTGGGTGCTTATGTTTGCCATAAACATTTTCATGAGCATGATGGATAAGAAGCATCTTTTCAAAGATATGAAAGATAAAGAAACCGGAAATTAGAGTAATCATCGGGGAAACAATGTTTATTCCGGTGGTATTTACCAATTTAAATATTTCAGGAAGAATATCAAAAGCCACGACAGACAACAAGACTCCGGCTGTAAATCCTAAAATTAGATGAAGTTTATCTTTGTATTTTAAGCCAATATATCCTCCAGCCAATATAGAGATAAAAGTGAGAAAAGAATATAAATAAACCATGGAGATATTATACTAAAAAATCCCCCTGCAAACGCGAAGGGGATTTTAGAGAAAAAAAACTATTACTCCATAGGAGCGTTTAATTTCTTCCAGTCGGCTTCTGAGGCAAATTTTGTCAAATTTACTCCACCCACGTGTGCGCGGAACGCATAGCGAACCTGAACACCCTTAGATGTCTTTCTTTCATATTTGACCTTTTTGACTTGACTCTCAGACACGTCGATCTTTTTTCGGTTTTTGACGTCGTAAAATTGTATACCCATTATTGAAGCTCACCTCCGTTCATGCACCGACATTAAACTAATTTTTGAGGCTTGTCAAGCTCAGATTCTTATAGGCTAGTCAAATTAGTGTGCTATTATTATGTCTAAGATGTTTATCTTGCCAGATCTCCCATATTCTTTCGATGCACTTGAGCCTTACATTGATACTTTGACCATGCAAATTCACCACGACAAGCACCATGGTGGATATGTCAAAAATCTAAATGATTTGCTGCCAGACAAATCTGATGCTGATCTTCTGAATATTTTACAAACATCTACTGACCAGAAAATCTTAAACAACGCGGGTGGTCATTATAATCACAGTTTATTTTGGAAACTTCTTAGCCCCAAGCACCTAGCCCCTAGCCCTAAAATAATGGCTCTCAAAGAAGAATTTAACAAAAAAGCTCTATCAATATTTGGTAGTGGCTGGGCGTGGATTACAATAATCAATAATCAATTAACAATTTCCAATACTACAAATCAGGGTGTGCCAAAGGGTAAAATAATTTTGGGCTTGGATGTTTGGGAGCATGCTTACTATCTCAAATATCAAAACCGCCGCGCCGAATACATCGACGCTTTCTGGAATATTATCAATTGGGATGAAGTAGATAGGAATTTATCCTAATCAAATACTATTGCACAAAAATCCCACCTGAAAGGTGGGAATAAGGGTCCATATTTGGACGGTGTTTGGGGAATAGCGACCCATTAAATTGAGAAGAAGTTGATGAAGTCCTGAAGATATGGATATTCGTGATCAGAGCGGGGTTTTGATAGAACTTTAATACTGGGATTTAAACCCTGTAAAAATATCTGAGCCTTATCAAAGCTTCCGTGATTGTCGTTTTCATTTTGGATACAGAGGACCTTATCAACGGGAAACGATTTTAGAGGTTCATAGTAAGCTTCATCACCCGGATTAAAATCATTGGTGGGGATACCGCACAAAATAACATTGTTAACAAGATTAGGATTATGTTTGATAACACCCATGGCCACAGCCGTTCCGATAGATTTGGCCAAAATATTTATCTGGCTATTTCCGATCAAAACAATTGCTCTCTGTATTTCTTCGTCTATCCAATCGGTACCCGCATTGCCGGTTTGCCAATGGGTCCAATTTATAACGGTGGCTGTCAGACCGATTGCCATTTCATCAGCCCAAATCTTATTTTTTTGAGAAAATCCTGGAAAGATAATGGTATTCACAATACAGCATTATATATAGATGATAAGGGCTTTGCAAATTGATGTTAAAATCGAGCAACGAGGTGTTGTTAGAATGCTAAAATATGTGTTATGAGTAAGCTAATTATTATTCGAGGGCCATCTGGTGCAGGTAAAAGTACTATAGCGAAGTCTTTAATGGATCAAGTTACAAAGACTACCGCATTAATAAACCGTGATTATTACATGTTCATGTTTAGACCCGATGACGGCGCTAAAGTACCAGATAAAGAATTAATTGAGAATAATATATTGACATGTCTGAATCATGGTATTGACGTAATTTTTGAGGGGAATTTCAGAGCAGAAACACACAAGCAGATGTTAGATAGATTATTTGTGGCTCACCCAGAAGAAAATTATATATTTTACCTAGACATAAGTTTGGTGGAGACCCTTAAACGTCATGATTCTCGATTGGAAAAACTAATTACCAAAGAACGGATGGAGGAGTTATATGCTCACGCCTTACCGCTGAACTATCCCACGGAGATTAAAGTGCCTGAAAATTCATCACTTCAGCAAACAATAAATCTTATCCAAAAGACTGCAAAAATATGATAGTTTTGGAATGTGCCTCGCCAGATAAGCGACAATTGCTGGAAAATTTACTGCAACTATATGCCTATGATTTTAGTGAGTTTGCTGGCGATGAGATCAGCGAATCCGGAGATTATGGCTTCAGTCGATTACTTAGATATTACTGGAAGGACCAAGACTCCGAACCCTTTATTGTTAGAGTGAATGGAAACATCGCTGGATTTGTTATGGTAAGAAGAAAAAGATTCAACGGTGTCGATTATCAATCCATCGCGGAGTTCTTCGTTCTCAAAAAATATAGAAAAAGGGGAGTTGGAAGAGAAGTGGCACAAATGGTATTTAAAAAGTTTCCGGGAAAGTGGTATGTAGATGTTATTCAATCTAACTTGCCAGCATGTGCTTTTTGGGAGAAAGTTATTGATGATTTTACAGGAGAAAAGTATGTCAAATCTGGGAATTCAAAAGACAAGACAATCTTCACATTTGCTTAAGAGTGGAGAGCGGGTTGTTTTTCGATCTTTAGAAACAAAAGATAAAGAACGTCTTCTGGCATTTTTAGGCTCTTTCTCAACAGAAACAAAAAATAAATTTGGTCTTAATGTTGGGGAATATATTACTTGTCCTGAAATGTTACATATGGTTTTGGTAAATCAAGCGAGTGATATTATCGGGTATATTATTTTGTCTTTAAAACTTCGGGACAGTCAGATGGTGCGCTACAAAGAGTACGAAATTACAGTTGTCGAGGGTCGTGATATTTGCATTGCTCTGGTGATTGCTGATCGGTATCAAGGAAAAGGAGCAGGAAGCATTCTATTAACCGAGTCGGTTAAGGTAGCTAAATCGTTGGGGGCAAAATACATTATTTTGTGGCAAGGCACGCAACTTATAAATATTCCAGCGATATGTTTGTATGAGAAGTTTGGATTCACCAGAAATGGTGAATTTGAAAAATATGGTCATCAAAACATCGATATGACATTAATTCTTTGATAATTAGCTATAATTGAGCCATGGATATAAAATATCTTAAAGATTTTGATAAATGGATAGTCAAAAAGAAAAAATTACATGAAAAGGTTGGAGTCCCACCCCTGTTCCGAGAGAGAGATATTTGGTGGGTATCAGTGGGAGTTAATGTTGGATATGAAGAAGACGGTAAAGATTCAAATTATGTAAGACCAGTCTTGATTGTAAAAAAGTTTAATAGAGAAATGTTTTTGGGAATACCGATGAGTACTAAGTTGAAAGATAATAAGTATTATGTTCCGGTTACAGTCAAAAACGATATAGTTTCAGTTATGACATCTCAAGTTAGAGTTTTTAGTTCCAAGAGAATTTGGAATAAACTTGCTGAGTTAGATCACGGGGACTATGCAAAAATTCTGGAAGAGTTGAAGAGTTTCTTTATTTTGCCCTCCTCACCTAAGCAAGGAGGTCGTGGCTAGTGCCAATTTGTAATTATTATATGACTATTTTTATAAGAAGTCAATGGATATAGGAATTGTGGGGTTGCCAAATGTGGGAAAGTCCACATTGTTTAACGCTTTGCTGAAAAAACAGCAAGCTTTGGCTGCTAATTATCCCTTTGCCACCATTGAACCAAATATTGGGGTTGTGCCAGTGCCTGATGAAAGACTTGCCAAACTCGCAGAAGTCGTGCATACAGATAAAATTGTTAATGCCACGGTAAAGTTTGTGGATATTGCTGGACTGGTTAAGGGCGCCAGCCAAGGAGAAGGTTTGGGTAATAAATTTTTGTCACATATCCGCGAAGTAGACGCTGTCTTGTATTTACTGCGGGATTTTGGCGATGAAAATATTATTCGGGCCGGATCAATAAACCCAAAAGATGATCTAGAAATCTTAAAGTTGGAATTGGAATTGGCAAATATTGTAAACAAACCGGAAATCGTAGTCTTAAATACAGACGAAGATAAGTTACACGGTGAGGGATTGCGGATTTGTGCCAAACTCGAAGAAGAACTCGCATCACTAAACGAGACGGATGCATCTGAATATTTAAAACAACTGGGAATTGAGAAAACAGGACTGGAGAAAGTTATTCAGGAGGCATTTAAAATTTTGGGACTCCAAACTTTTTTAACAGCTGGGGAGATAGAGGCAAAGGCTTGGACCATCAAAAGAGGGACGCTCGCACCACAGGCAGCCGGCAAAATCCATGCCGATTTTGAAAAACATTTTATCAAGGCTGATTGTGTCAACTATGAAGACTTTATAAAATATGGGGGCTGGACCAAATGCCGGGAGGTTGGCCGCGTCCGCACTGAAGGCCGGGATTATGTCATGCAAGAAGGAGATGTAGTAGAATTCAAAGTTGGAGTCTGATATACTTGCCATTATGAACAAATATGATTTGACGGTTTTGGTAAAAAGTGACCTCAAGGAGACAGCAAAGGAAAAGTTTGTCGAGAAGATGGAAGCTTTGGTCAAAACTTTGGAGGGCAGAATCGGCAAAATTACCGAAATGGGCAAAAAGCAGTTGGCTTACACTATCAAGAAGCAAAAAGAGGCTCAATTTCTGTCTTGGGTACTTGAACTACCCGCCAAAAGTGTAGTACAATTGGAAAAGAAATTAATTAATGATAAAGAAGTCTTAAGACACTTGGTGATATGTCTGCACGATCGTTAAACAAAGTCATCTTAATTGGAAATCTCACCCGCGATCCGGAATTGCGGTATACCCCGCAGGGAACGGCCGTTTGTACTCTCGGTTTGGCTACCAACCGCGGATGGGTGACAGACAATGGCGATAAAAAAGAAGAAACGGAATTTCACCGGATAGTGGCCTGGAACAAACTAGCTGAACTTTGTAATCAATTGTGCGCCAAAGGCAGAAGAATTTATGTGGAAGGCCGTCTGCAGACGCGTCAATGGACCGGGCAAGATGGCCAACAACGACAAGCGACAGAGATAGTCATCGAAGACATGATCCTTTTGGATTCACCGGCAAACCGTCCCCAAATGCAAGCCACTCCAATAGTTAGTGATCAGGCCACGCCTGAGCAAGTAGCAGAGGACATACCATTTTGAAAGGGATGATGACCAAGCCAAAGCTGCGTAAGTACAAGACGTTTTGTAGCTTATGCAAAGAAAAGAAAGAGCCCAATTACCGGGAGGTGGCTTTGTTGTCCGGATTTGTGACCGAGAGGGGAAAGGTGGTACCCAAAGAGAGAAGTGGCTTGTGTGCCACCCATCAACGCAAAGTTACCTTGGAAATCAAGCGCGCCCGGCACCTCGGATTATTGGCCTTTGTGAGCGGTCTATAATACTTGATATCTTGAAGCTAGAAGTTAGAAGTTGGATGATTGAAGCTGGAGATTTGGATGTTTTGATTTCAAAAATTCAAAAAGTCAAAAATTCAAATTTCTAACTTCCACCTTCCAACTTCAAAATATCCAAGATAACTGTTATCATATACAGATGCGGAATAATTTTGGAAAAGTATTTTTAACAGTTTTAATCTTCTATATAGGTTTCCTGTTTGGAAACCGGAAATTGCAGTGGAGCTTTAGAAATTACAAGCCATCAATTGTTTTAAACAAAGAAGTTCCGGCCAGTACAAATGCTGATTTTTCCATGTTTTGGGTGGTATGGGACAAATTGTCACGCGAATATGTGGACAAGAAAGTCTTGGATGCTCCCAAAATGGTTCAAGGAGCAATCTCGGGAATGGTATCGGCTCTAGGTGATCCTTATACTGTTTATTTGCCTCCGGTATTAAATAAAGAAGCCAAAGCCGATTTGGCAGGTGAATTTGAGGGAGTGGGAATTCAGTTAGGGTATAAAAATGATATTTTGACAGTCATAGCTCCTCTCCCTGGGACTCCCGCTGAAAAAGCCGGTGTTTTGGCCGGGGATTTGATATTGCATATCAAAGATGACCAGAAAAAAATAGACCAAAGCACCGATAAGCTGGCAATTAGCCAGGCTGTGGCCATGATCCGCGGTCCCAAAAACTCCACGATCCAGCTGACCTTGGGGCGGGAAGGAGCAAAAGAACCGATAAAAGTGGATTTAATCAGGGAGACGATTATCAATAAAAGTGTAAAGTTAAAGATAATAGAAAAAGATAATAAAAAGATTGTCCATTTAAATTTGTATCAATTTGGTGATCGGACCGAGGCCGAGTGGCAGGAAGCAATCAGCCAAATTGGCAGTCTACCGATTGTCCTGGATTTACGTAATAACCCCGGTGGTTATTTGGAGGGAGCAGTCTATATCGCTTCGGAATTTTTGCCTTCCGGAAAGACCGTAGTTACTCAGGCCGATGGAGTAGGAAATAAAGATGATCTTAAAGTCAACCGTAATGGCCGGTTGTTGAAAAATAAAATGGTAGTTTTGGTCAATGAGGGTAGCGCGTCAGCGGCAGAAATCTTGTCGGGAGCGCTCCAAGATTACCAGCGGGCCAAAATAGTGGGGGTCAAATCTTTTGGCAAGGGGAGCGTACAAATGCCCCAGGATTTTGCCGATGGCTCGGGGATTCATATTACTGTCGCCCGCTGGCTTCGCCCGAGCGGGGAATGGATAGATAAAATCGGCATTATTCCTGATGTGGAAGTAATTGCCGAAAAATCCGATCCAGACATGGATATCCAATTGCAAAAAGCACTTGACATACTATGAATACAATAGTCACAAATTTTGGAACCAATGAAAAAACAGGAATAAAAATTAATAAAAAGATAACCAAAGATTTTTATGATGCCATCCTGGAATTTGCCGATCAGCCTCACAAAAGAGAACCCCTGACCATGTCTCCCCTGGACGAAGAAATATATGAATAGTATTTTTATAGATAGTTCATCACAGTAGATCTGTAAAGCTAATCAAAGATTTCAAAAAAGGGAATAACTTGATGGTTACAACAAACTTCATATTGGATGAAACCTTTACCCTAATCAGAAAACGGCAGGGAATTTCTAGAGTAATGGAGCTTAGAGATGTCATTGCTAAGTTTGGCCGTCAATTACAAATAGAACGGGTGACAGTGGCAGATGAAGAAAATATCTGGAAATGGTTTACCAGGGATATAGACAAATTGTCTTATACTGATTGTACAAGCTTTGCGGTAATGAACAGACTGGGTTTAAAGAAAGTAGCTACATTTGATGAGGATTTTGCTAAGGTGGGGTTTGATATAACTTAGTCCTTGACAATCCTGTGTACAAACCATGACATTACCTAAATCTAATGAAATAGCAAAGCCAGTTTGTTTTTCGTTCGTCGTCCTCGGTGTGCGTACTCATTTTTACCACAGAAAAGCCATTTTGCTCAAGTAGATTTTTGAACTCGTCTTGAGTGTAGAACGAAAAATAACGGCTTATTCCACCATATTTATTTTCGTCTATCATTCCTTCATCCATTCCGTTTTTCTCCTTATTCCCTCTGAAGCGTCTATGCCCATGTAGTCAAAACCATTTTCAACAAAAACAGCGGCGTCTCGTCCGGCTCCACAGCCGAGGTCAATAACTTTCTTGCCATTGGTAATACTTTTATAAAAATCAAATTCTTTAATCCAAAAATGAGCAAAATGGCCTGTGCTGTAGCTGGAAGAGATTTTGTCGTAAGTTTCTGCTGTTTTTTGTTTGATGTTCATAATTATTTTTTCTTCTGGTCAAATTGAATAATTTGAAAACCGTATTTTTCAATTTTTCTTCCAGTGTATTCTTTTTTATCCTTGTCCCACTCTTCCAAAATCAAAGTATCGCCCTCGTTTACTTCAAAATCGGCTAGGCGTAATTCTAGTTTTTTCTTACCAGAGATGATTTTCTCAAAATATTCTCGCCAAACTTTTTTGTTGATTGTTGCCATAAAATTATTTTTGCGCTCTTACAAATTCCAACGCTTTTCTGTTTGGTCTATCGGTAACAATTTTTTCCGCCTCATCTATTGTTAGCCATTTTGTTTCGTGAAATTCTTTAGGATCAACATTGAAATTAGCCCCGTCTGTATCTACAAGATACCAAATATCGAAATGCACTTTGCATGGTTGAACCTTATTTTCTATTGGAGTAATAGTGAGTAGGAAAGGAGACGGGGCCTTATGAAAAAATTGTTTTACACCAAGCTCTTCATCTATTTCACGATTTAATGTTTCTAAAAGTCCTTCGCCCTCGTCAATGTGTCCGCCCGGTGAAAGCCAAAGGCCAGATTTTTTGTGATGAACGATAAAAACCTTTTTATCTTTGGCATTATAGGGAAGAAAATATGCACAAAAATGAGTTTGTTTATTTTCATCTCTCGTGAAAGTGCCTTCCTCCAACCTTTTTAGAAAATTTGTATATGTGCTTTCACTATCACAAATTGATACACCTATAATTTTTTTAATTTGATCGTATAACATATTTATCTTTCCCATTTAAAATCAGCATACCAGTTATGTTTTGAATCTAACGCCTTACTTATTTTTTCCGCGACACTTTCAGTTTGATTTTCTGGAATCTCAACAGTATATAAAGTCCATTGTTCTATCCAAGGGGTTTTATGCTCCTCTACAACTTCTTCAATTTTTGTCTCGGAAATTTTGACATCTTTGAGAATATCTTTGTTCTCTAAACTTTCTTCAATTATTACACCTTTGTAATTCATAGCATTATTTTACCAAATCTTCCATCGGAATGTCGTACCTGTGGCAGCTCACAAAATCGGTGACAAAATAGATGTTGAAGTCTACCGCGATGGTAAAACCCTCAATTTCACAGTGACTCTGGAAGAAGCGAAGTAGTATAATGTACTAATGCCTATTGAGACTGGATTCAAATTAATTCTAGAAAATTGGCCATCGATAATAGCCGTTGGGATATTGGGGTCAAGTGCTATTTTATTTGGGTTTGTTTGGTTAGCCACGACATTTGGAGATTCTGGGACCGAAAGTCATGATGTGTTTCATTTGTAAAGGAATTTTGGTATAATTGGGATATGGGAGTGACATTTGCAGATTTGGCACTACGAAATATTGATTATCCAGCCAAAAAATCGGAGGGAAAATTTTTGGTTGACTCCGGAGCGACTTTTACCGTAGTCCCAAAAGAAATGACCAAACATCTGGGTTTAAAAGCCATCAGAAAAGAAAAATTTGAATTAGCAGACGGTGGAGAAATAATCAGGGGTATTGGAAACTGTATTGTTACCTATAAAAATATTGAAGTTCCAACCCAAGTTATCTTGGGAGAGGGTGACGATTCAGCTTTATTGGGGGTCCTTACTCTGGAGGAGATGGGATTGACATTGCATCCGCTGTCACGCAAGTTAGATAAAATGATTTTACGGATGTAAATTTATGAAAGCGAAGATTCATCCACAATATCATCAAGCAGTAGTTACCTGCGCCTGCGGGAACAGCTTTACCGTGGGCTCAACAAAGCCTGTTATCAATATCGAGATTTGTGCCAAATGTCACCCGTTTTTCACCGGTGAAATGAAATATGTCGATGTCATGGGCCGGGTTGAAAAGTTCCAAAAGAAACAATCAGCTACAGCCGGTCAGACCTATGTCAATAAAAAGCAAAAAGCGGTCCTAAAAAAAATTGCCGAAGAAGAAGAGGAAGCCAATACCCCCAAGAGTTTGAAAGAAATGATGGACAAAGTAAAGGCTAAGAATTCGGTTTAAGTCTATGGATTACGAAGAGTGGAAAAGAACGGGTGGAAATAAACCAGCGGAAGTATTGGACTTTAGGTCTGTAATTATAGAAGTCCGCCAGGGAGTGGGGGGAGATGAAGCCAAGATTTGGGCAGACGACCTGATGCGGATGTATTCTAGATTTGCAGAAATTAGAAATTGGAAAATAGAGGTTTTGGACGACGGGGTGATAAAAATAAAAGGCGAGGGAGTATTTGACCAATTGAAATTTGAAACTGGTGTGCATCGGGTGCAGAGAGTCCCGGCTACCGAAAAAGCCGGGAGAATTCACACTTCGACTGCCTCGGTGGTGGTTCTTCCTGAAGTTCCTGAGACAGCAGTTGAAATCAAGGATGGTGATCTGGAGTGGCAATTTACGACCGGAGGCGGACACGGTGGCCAAAACGTCAACAAAGTGGCTACAGCAGTCAGATTAACTCATAAGCCCACCGGAATTGTGACGACAGCCCGTCAGGAACGTTCACAAGAACAGAACCGGAAAATCGCCTTGTCTTTATTGCGGTCACAATTGTGGGAAATAAACGAAGAAAAAAATAAGGCACAGGTGACGGGATACAGGGATCAAATAGGCCGAAGTATGCGGTCAGAAAAAATCAGGACTTATAATTATCCCCAAAACCGGGTGACCGATCACAGAATAAACAAAAGCTGGCACAAATTAGATATGATTATGAACGGCGCATTGCAAGACCTACTCCCAGAGCTACGACAGCTCCTCCAATCAGAAAATTCCATGTGAGGCTCTCACCCAGCCAGAAAAAAGCTAAAGGCGTGGTAATCAAGGGTTGAAGATAGGTAAACATGTTGGCTTCAGAAACCTCAATTGTTTTTTGTCCTTTCAAAAACAACCAATAAGCAATAATTCCGGAAAATAGAACCATATAGGCTAAGCCTAAATAGCCGGATAAGGATACGTTATTGGTTATTAGTTGATGGTTACTTAGAAAGTAGATAGGAGTGATTGATAAAAACCCTACAAAAAAAGAAAACATGGTTAAGAATAGGGGAGACAGGTTGTGGCGCAATAGCTTTTTCATTAAAACAACTTCTACTATTTTTGCTAAATTTGCCAACATGACAAATAAGTTGCCTACAATATTTCCTGATATCGGACCGAATACTACGATAATCGTACCGGCAAAAGCCACAAACATTCCGACTCGTTCCTTTTTGGTAATATGTTCTTTCAAAAAATAGAATCCGGCCAGAGCAATGAGTATCGGTGCAGTTGAAAAAATCAATGTGGCTTCTATTGCAGAAGTGTGAGCAAATCCCAAAAATAATAATCCCAATTCTATTGTTGTGGCCGTAACTCCATAAACAATTAAAACCGTCCAATCTTTGTATGTAAGATCTGGAAACAAGTGTTTCTTGTGCCGCTCAGTCCAGATCCAGAAGGGGACTAAAATTAGTGATGTTAAACCAAATCTGATAGTCAGAAAGGTAATAGTGTCAAAATATCCCAGGGTGTATTTAATCACCGGCCCGGCAATACCCCAAAGTATAATGGCAATTAGAATATAGATATAAGCGCGGTATCTGGCAGACATTTTTGCTCTCCTGTGTCCATATTTTTTAATTTAACTGTTTTGTTCCTTATTTCCTCTGGACCCAAAATTGTTACAAAGGGGATACTTTTGGCGTTGGCATACTTCAATTGCTTTTCGAGTTTTGTTCGGTCGTCCGGATAAAGTTCCACCCCCACTCCGGCCCGACGAAGTCTTGTACTCAATTCAATAGCTTTATCTCTTAGCTCTGGAGAAAAGACGGTTACAAGAACCTGAGTAGATATATTTAGTTTTGGTAACAATCCACAAACTTCAATTGCTTCTAAGGTGCGGTCAAAGCCAAAGGCAATTCCTGTCGCTGGAATATCTTTCCCCGTAATTCTTTTCATCATGCCATCGTAGCGTTCGCCGCCACCGACAGATCCAGATGGATATTCTGGGATTACCATTTCCCAAATAGGCCCTTGGGAGTAGGAAAAAGATCTGGCTAGAGTCGGTTCAAAACTGTACCAATCGTCATCAAATCCATATGATTTTAGGTATTCAAAAATAGTTTTTATTGTTTCGTCTGGTTGAATATTTTTGACATAGTCGAAATATTTTTGCGCTTGGTCTTTGTCAATTCCCTTTGCAACCATATCGGCGATTATTCCGTCAACACCAATTTTTTTCAATTTATCAATCGCCACAATAGCTTCATAAGGAACACCTTTCATCAGATCTCGACTATTGATGACAGCTACTGCCTTTTTGAAACCGAGTGATCTATATAAATCTAAAGAAACTGCAATTGCTTCTGCGTCAGCAAGAGGGGAGGCAATACCAAAGATATCGATATCTGCTTGGACAAATTCGCGGAATCTTCCGGCTTGGGGTTTCTCAGCTCTAAAATTAGACTGAATCTGATATCTTCGAAAAGGGAATTTTATTTCATTGGCATATTGGCCAATGACACGGCAAGTGGGGACAGTTTGATCATATCGTAACATGACCTCACGGTCACCCAGATCTTTGAATTTATAAAACAGTTTCTCATCTTCGCCGACTTCACCCTTAAATAGGTCATAAGGCTCGAGGGTAGGGGTTTCCAGGGGTTCATAGCCCCATTTTTCAAAGACTTTGATCATTTGTGCACGCAACCACTGGCGTTTCCGCGCCTCGACAGGTAGAAAATCTCTAAAACCTTTTAGGACTTGTATTTTATTTGACATAGATCATTTATTTAAATTATTTTCAGTAAATTTAATACCGTATTCTACTATTTCACTATTTTGATATCTCTGGGCAATATCAATTGCTTTATCAAGAGTATTGGCTTTGCCAATTTTTGACAACAATTCCCCAGTATCAGCATCCCGTAAAGATATGTCAAATTTTTTGCGATTGATAAGAATATAGTTATTAGCTGACATATGTTGATTATAAGACAAATAATTTAGGTAGGGTAGGTCTATTTTGTGGATATTTGAAAAATTCATATTTGTAAGTGTCAATTGATCTGGTCCCAGCAAGCAAAACAGGGTTTTTAAAATATCTATAAATAATAGCAGTTTCTGCGGCAAATAGTCCAAAAGCTTTTAGGCCGATTTCCTTATCTTTTCGAAACAACATCTCTTTCTCGAGCTTTTTGGGATCAATACCTGAACTTAAGCTTTGATAAAATACCAAGTCATATGTTTTTCTATTAAGAATTTTAGTTAGTCTAATGACTTTAGTGTTTGGATAAATATTTTTAAAATATTTCTCAACTTGTTTTGCAAATGTAATTGCCTGACGATTTAAGCCTTTACCGTAAAATATTCTTGGTAATTCATCTGGAATAAGCTTAATGTAAATAAATTTTATTTTCAATTTAATCAGAATCTTAATAAACTCTTTTTCTTTTTCAATATATTTATCAGCTAGTGCCGGATCGAAGGTGGGCTTGACAATATCAAACATTTTCCAACTAAAGAAAGTAATGGTTTTGTTCTCGGCAATGTATTTAATTACCAATTCAAGGTTCTCTGCAGGTGAGCACTGTAATCTTTCGGTTTCAATAATGAATTTGTCAAAATTGTTCATATTATCAAAGATATGAAATGGATAAATCATCCTTAACAAGTATACTTTGATTTTTGGCAAGGATTAATGGATCTGGGTCAATAATAATCAGCATACCAAATTTCCGAATTAGTTCTCGTCCTTGTGCTCCATACAATGCAACATTTCTTTTAGCTGCGTCTATCCAACGCTCCGAAAGTTCTAGTGTTTCATTGAGGAATCCTTTTTGAGCAAAATATTTTTTACGTCGATTAACACTGCGATCAATTACCTCTTGGCCAACTAGGCTTGCTACATTTGCGTATACTTTTTGAAAATCAGATATATATTGTGGATCACTTGACGGTTGAATGGTTGACCAGCGAATAATCTGAATTTTTCCAGGTAACCTTTTTAATTTAGGAGTAATATTTTCGATATATTCTTGTATTTGTTTTTCAACAATATCCTTAGAGTCAGCCAGATATTTTCCATATATATCATTTGCGTCTGTATCTGCAATTAAGAAATTTAGCCTGAAATCGACTCCGGATAATTGTAGAGCTAGAATAAATTCTTCTATTCGCTGATATATTCTTGGAACCAATATTCGTGAGTTTTCTATTGAACTACTAAAACGATCCCGAGCTTCTCCACCTATATTTACAATGCTTGAATTTAAGCAAACAAAACATGCAAACTCAAATGGTCTGTTTTCCAATCTTGCTGAGATAATTCTCTCCGGTATTTTATCTAAGTTCTGAGGAGGATAATTTGAATACCTAAACAGTTTCTCTTTAAAATTTCCAACTGCATCGAACGATCTATCCGCTTTTGCAATTGCGGTCAGCATACGACTTATAGCATAATCAGAAGGAGAAAGTGGTGTTTTTGCGAACTCTAGTTTTTGAGACTGTGCATATTGGTCAAAAGCTGTGGGGTTTGCAGGTTGAAACAATGACAATTTTAATTTTGGTGAAGATGGGTTCTCCTTGGGTCTAACAAAAATTTTAACTAGTTTCCCTTTACTGCTCTTTTTTCCTCTAATTGAAATTTTTAGATTGTCTCTCTTTTTTGATTCAGTTGGTATAAGTATTGTACTTTTTGGATCTGTTGGAATCTCGCGCATAAATCTATTTATTCCACGAAAAGCTTTTCCGCCAAAACCGGTTTCCGAAATGATATATAAAATATTTTCATTTGACATAAGGGTAGGTGAGGGGAATCGGACCCCCATTTTCAGCTCCACAAGCTGAAGCTCTACCATTGAGCTACACCCACCACGTCACCCGCCTTCGCTTCTGGCTACGGCGAGGCAAAGAAAAACCTCCCGTTCTAAAAGAACGAGAGGCGTCTTTACAAACCCACCGCATCTTACTTTTCGCCTTAGTTCATTTGAACTGCGGCTCAAAGAGCGATTGCTGGCGGGCAAGAAAAGACCGCTTCCCGCGGTCAATCCTTATTATTAGACTGGCTCGATCCATTAGGATGAATTCAGTTGTCTGATTTGTACAGTTTGACTTCTGTTCCCGATTTTGCGGGACTCCTGGCGAATCGTGACTTCGCTCATAGCGGATTTATAAATTGTAGACGTATGATAGCTTATAGTTATTCGGTTGTCAATACCATATTGACAATAACATAACTGTATGATTATATAGTAATGTGCTGTCTACAAATAAAATAAAATCATTTACTAACCTTTTTAAGGCCATGTCTGACGAGTCTCGACAAAAGATTTTACTCTTATTGGACAAGGGAAGTCTGCCGGTAGGTGACATAGCTAAAAAAACCAAATTGTCTCAACCCAATACTTCCGGACATTTAACAGTATTAAAAAATATCGGTCTGGTTACGTCCTCGAAAGAGGGAAATACTGTGGTCTATTCGATTGACAAAAAATGGTTTGTAAAATGTTGTGGCGATTTCTTTTGTAACTTTCAAGGGATGTCATTGAAAGGAGATAATAAGACATGCAAATAGATTTCTTTTATTTTGATTTAAATACTTGTAGTAGATGTAAACAGACTAAGTTAAATCTAACTAATGTCTTAAATGAATTAGGATTATTAACTAATCTCAAAATGCACAAACTTAATGATCACCAAGAATTTGTAGAAGGATTCGGGAGTGTGGTTTCTCCGTCTATATTTGTGGACGGGGAAGACATTTTCAAAAAGGTGGAAACAAGCAAGTGTGATGAGTGTTCTCAGATATGTGGTGATTCTGTAAGTTGTAGGGCCGAATCTGACGAAAGTGACTCATTCTCTAAAGAAAGTATAAAAAAAGCGATATTGGTTATTTCTTAACTTCTTAACTGTTTGTCAATCTTTTGTACACATTATTACGATATGTGAACTTAAATTTTGCAGTATCTTCCAATATATATTTCTTTTCCATTTTAGTTCTGTAGTCACTTTTATTTACATGACAAAATCCTATGAATTTCATATCACCCTTTTTATTTTTATTAAAATATATTTCGGAAAGCTTTCCGTTGACAATTGCAAAACACCAATCCATATACTAAGTTTAACATTTTGTAATTTACAAGTTCACTGAACTGATATAATTTATCTATGTTAAATCATTTACATGATTATCTAGTAATACAGTCCCGGGACGATAAATTTTCGGGAAGTGTTTTATTGGCTAAAGATGGTAAATCGATTTTTGAATTTTCATCTGGGTTTGCAAATAAAGAAAGAAATATTTCAAACGGAATTGATACAAAGTTTAACTTAGGATCTGCCAACAAAATGTTTACTGGAGTTGCTATTGCGCAATTGGTGGAAGCAGGAAAACTAGGATTTCAAGATTTTGTAGGCAAATATTTGCCAGATTATCCCAAGCAAGTCGTCCGGGAACAAGTTACGATTCATCATTTGTTAACTCATACATCAGGTTTGGGAAGTTTTATTGACATAAAATTTCGAGATGAGTTTTTGGCAGCTAGAAGCAAATTAATAAATATTACCGATGTTGTGAATTTGTTTAAGAATCGTCCATTATCTTATCCGATTGGAGAATTGCATTACAGTTCGGATGGATATGAAGTTCTCGGAGCAATCATTGAATCCGTATCGGGCAAGAATTATTACGAATATGTTAGAGAGCATATTTATAAAATTGCAAACATGCCGGACACCGATAGTTACGAGATAGACCCTCACAATCCTAGATCTGATATCGCAATCGGATACACCCATCGTGATCCAAAGACAGACAGGATGCTTGATGATGAAAGATTTGATAATTTCGGACTAAATCCTTTCAAAGGAACGGCTAGTGGATCGGGCTATTCAACTTGTCCTGATTTGTTAAATTTTACCCAGGCATTGTTAACCCACAAACTACTTAGTCCGGAAATGACAGAATTGGCAATAACACCAAAAGTTAAAGAAGGAAGTAAGGGCAATCAAACTAAATATCAAGGATATGGTTTTCAGATTTTTGATATCGACGGCATTACTCGGATTGGCCATCCGGGAAGATTCGCCGGAGTTAACACCAGAATTGATATGTACCCAGAACTTGGTTATACGGTTATTGTTTTGGCAAACTATGATCCACCCGCTGCATTTGATGTTGCTGAAAAAGCAACAGAACTCATAGTAATGGTAAAATAAGATATGAGTAGTACCGAAGAAGTCGAACCAAAGGAGCAAAGTTTGGGTTCAAATGTCCCGCTAATTCCAATAACGTCAAGTATGACTTTTGAGAAGGCGGTTGAGTTGGGGGAGTATCACCCCGAGTATTTGTCGGGATTCCCCGTTTGGCATACTTTGTCTCGGTTTATGCAATTTGAATTTATTGTTCAAGCTTTGACAAACCGCCGTAAACAATTATTGCGTCAATGGATGGAAGTTAACAGAGCCAATGATTTTCGATTGAAACCTCACTTAATGGAGGCATCCAAAAATATTGAACAACAACTAGAAAAGCTTCGAATAGACAAAGAAAAACTGTATACGGAATACTCAGATTTCGAAGCGAATTGAAAGGCGAGCACCCAGAGCAGCGGCGACTTTTTGAAGTAGAGAAATAGAAGGTTTTGAAACTCCTGATTCAAGTCTGGAGATAGTAGCTTGGTCGGTTTTTGCTTTCTTGGCAATTTGAGTTTGAGTAAGATTTTTCTTGATTCTGGCGTTAATCAAACTTCTGGCCAACTGATATTCTGGCTCGAGTTTTGCGAGTTCCTTAACAAATTCAGGATCTTTCAACCATTCTTTTTCTAAATCATCAAACGAAACATGTTTCATATGTCAAATATGACATAGATTGTGCCCTATGTCAAGAGTGAAATTCTCTTTACCGCAATATTAATTTCGCCAATCGGAGTTTTATTGCTTTTCTTTATGAAAACATGAAGAATTATAAAACCCCTCTGATAATTAGTATAAAAAAGTCTAACAGGGGACTTTCCAGAAGTTCTTAGTTCAAATAAGTTCCTATAACCACTGAGCTTTTTTGAGTGAGGTACTCTTAAACCTGGACCAAATTCTTTCAGTAATTTAAGGCAATTTGTAACTTTCCCCCTTTGACCACTCTGTAATTGCAATAAGAAGTCTTTTACTGGTGATCTGCCAAGACTTGAAGTAAACAAACTCACTTCCCACATATAAATCTAGTTTAGCACAATATTATTTTGTCAACTTGTGGATTTTCAGGGCATTGAAAGTGGAAGGAGTGGAGGCCAGAGAACCGATGACCACTATTTTGTCACCAGATTCGATATTGACCAGTTTAGTCTTTGCAGTATATCCGGTATCGGACGAAATCTTTACCGTCCAGGCTTCTTTCTTGAGATTCTCTACAGCCAGAGAACTTGTGCCGGTCTTGCTAACTGTAAAAACCATGGCTTTGCGTTTGTCTTCAGGACTTTTGGTGACTATTAATATTCTCTTGCCAGTCAGATTTCCTGCAGAATCCACATCACCCATGGCGATTACAAAGTCACCCACTTTAATATCTTTTAAAGTCAACTCAGTAGATCCGTTTTTGATAGTTGCTTCCGGAGTAACCACTACCGTTCGTGTTCCTAAACTAAAGCCAATTTCTGATTTTGCCGTCACATTACCCACATAGGCTTTTTTGGCGACAGCTAATTTAATATCAGCAATCTCAGCTGCGACTTTATCTTTGACGGCGTTTAAAATAGCACTATCTGTGGCTGCGAAAGACGGCATTGGGGAGATAAGGGAGATAAGGGAGATAAGGGTGATTAGGGTGATAAGCTTTTTCATATCTTGGCTGTAGTATAGGTAACAACGAGAGTCTGAGTGGATTCGACGCCGGTAGTAAAATCAATGCCCGTGACTACAATAGTATTATATCCGCCGATCAAAACTATATCAGCACTGAAATTTCCGGTAGCATCCGTTTCGACAATGGTCTCGTCATCTTCAAAAGTAATAGCAACTGCAGAATTGGGAAGAAATTTACCGGTGACTGAAAGACTGCTCTTATTGACCAGAGCTTCATTTTCGGGACTGGAAATAGTTAGGTCACTGGTGACTTTTGGCGTATCTGAGTTAGGAGTGGGAAAGGGAGAAGACAAAACCGGAAGGGGCGAAGCGGCAATCTTTGGAGTTCCAAGTTGCTTGAGACTTTTGTTGGCTGTCCAGATTCCAAAGGTAATGACCAGCCCCAGACCGAAGCCAACCCCGATTGCGACCAATACTTCCTTTTTCATATCTGACGTTCAGGATAGCGGGTCAAGTCCATATTGTCAAGTCGGATGATATAGTGTATCTTTAAGACACATGGATATTTCAATAAACAAAGGAAAAATAAAGCTCAAAGATAAATCGGCAAGTGTCGAAGTGGATGGGGGAGTTTTAATAACCCGGCCCGATGGTACAGACTTTACTATTGATAGCCCTGGTGAATATGAAGCGGGAGGAGTATCGGTAATCGGGGTAGCGGCTTTTGCGACTTGTATCTATGTTGTGGAAATAGAGAATTTGAGAATCTGTGTTTTAAATTCACAAATACAAGAAAAACTACCGAGCGACCTGCTGGATGCTTTGGGTCCGATTGATATTACCGTATCTGAAAAATTGGATTTGGCCAAACAAACTGATCCCTATGTAGCAGTCATAACCAAAGCGGAAGCAGGCATGTCTGAGCCGGTTTTGAAATATTCAGTGACTTCGGAAAAATTACCCCAGGAATTGCAGGTTGTAGTTTTGACATCAAAGTAGTAAATTGCCTGCATGGACAGTAAGATAAGGATACCTCCTCATTCCACAGAAGCCGAAAAATCAGTATTGGGTTCAGTTTTGTTGGACCGCGATGCGGTAGTAGCGGTAGTCGAGTTTTTGCATCCGGAATATTTTTATGAAGACCGGCATCAAAAAATCTTTTCCGCCGTCGTTTCTCTGTACCAACAACGCGAGCCGGTAGATGTAGTGACAGTCGCTGAAAAATTAAAGAATGCCAAAACCCTCGAGGATATCGGGGGCATGGAATATCTCAAAGAATTGGTAAACGGGGTTCCCACCGCATCACACGCCGCGTCATATGGCCATGCCATCAAAGATTCATATACCAAAAGAATGTTGATATCGACAGCGGGGATGCTCATGGACATGGGATTTGACGAAGGTCAGGAAATAAAGCAAATTTTGGACGCGGCTGAATCCCGCGTCTTTTCATTGTCTCAGCAACATTTATCGCAAGTCTTTATTCCTATCAAAGATATTCTGGCCGAGTCCTTTGACCGGCTGGACGAATTACATAAAACAGCAGGATCTCTGCGCGGGGTGGCCACGGGTTTTACTGATTTGGATGATACATTGGCTGGTATGCAGGACTCAAATCTGTTAATACTGGCGGCTAGGCCTGGAATCGGAAAGACCGCACTTGCTCTGAATATTTGCCGAAACGCCGCCTTTAATCAAAAATTACCGGTGGGATTTTTCTCTCTGGAAATGAGCAAGGAGGAGCTGATGGACCGCCTCCTGGTCGCTCAGGCGGACATAGATGCCTGGAAACTCAAGACAGGACATCTGGACGAGGATGAGTTTACCAAGCTATCTGATGCCATGGGCGAACTCTACGAAACCCCCATTTATATTGATGATACTCCCGGGATGTCTATTTTGGAAATGCGCACTAAAGCCCGCCGGCTTCAGGCTGAACACGGACTGAAATTAATTGTAGTTGATTATCTTCAATTGGCCCGCGGGTCAAAAAGTTATGATAACCGGGTTCAAGAAGTGGGTGAAATTTCTCAAGGACTCAAAAATTTGGCCCGGGAACTGAAAGTTCCTGTCTTGGCTGTGGCTCAATTATCCAGGCAAGTAGAACAAAGGGGAGTAAAGAGACCCCAGTTGTCAGATTTACGTGAGTCAGGCTCGATTGAGCAAGATGCGGACGTGGTCATGTTTATGTGGCGGGAGGATGAGGAAGATATGGAAAATATGACACTGGATATTGCCAAACACCGGAATGGCCCACTGCGCTCTATTAAGCTTCGTTTCCGCGGCGACCGGATCAGATTTTATTCTATGGAAGGCAAAAGACGGGAATAAAGAGGGACTAATTTTGTCAGTAGAGCTGTCCAGTAATCAGTATGTTTGAATGTCACCGGATCAATTATATACAAAGCTTTTGCTAAATTGGCAGGGTTTTGGATATCCCCAGCCAGAGGTTCTAGTTTTATCATTTGGTCTGGAGTTAATTGGGTCTTTCCGGAAGATAAATCTGAAAAAGTCTGATAAGCTTTTTGGATATCGCTGACACTGGGCTGATAACCGTCGGGTGTATGCGGTAACACAAATTTCCAAACCAAAACTATCACCAAAACTGTGATAATGATATTCATGACCACAAATCCAATGATGGATTTAATAATCCACCAAACAAATTTTCCCAACCAATTAAATAGTTTCATTTTATGTTTTATCAAATTCTAAAGTGGATAGAGCAAAGGTAATCGAGGCCATCATTTTAGGTCCAAAAGCCACATAATTTCCACCACTATGAAAAGGAGCTTCATAAAGAAGATTTGGTTCATCAGCAAGCGCTTTTCTAAGAGCTAATAGAGTTGAATTTGGAATATACAGATGTGTATTGGGTAATTGACCATACGGATATGGGGGTAGGGGGCAATCTTCATCTGTTGTTTCAATGAGTTGTAATAAGTCTAGAGCATCATTGATTGTCTCGGAGGAGTTAAGTAGTGCTTGTTGGAGATATTCTCTGGTGCTAATTAAAACATATAAAGCGTTATAGCACCTTGTTGCCATACCAATTCCAAATGTTTCACCACCATTAAGCAATTTGATATTATTAAAAAACGGCTCAGTCATTAACCAGATTCTATCACATGGGTCATTCTGGTGCAGAAAGACAAATTCGAACCGCCATCCCACAAAGCGGGGCAGGATGTTATTTTCTTCTGGCCATTCCTTCTACTTGTCCGGCAATTATTTGTGTTCCTATATTAGTAATATTCTGTATGGTCGTTATCTGTAATTCTAATTCTAAATTTTTAATCTCAGCAAGTTGCTCAGCTTCATGAATTTTAAGGAGTAAAATAGCTTCTGGATCTCCTTTTACCGCCGCTATATATAATTGGGCAACTACATTGATAGGGTTCATGTTTGCGATTATAGCACACTTTGTGCCGGGAGAGGGAGTCCCTGCCCGCATCCCGCTAAAGCGGGAAGCTTTTGCAGGCGGGGAACCCTCACGACTTGTGCCGAGAGAGGGAGTCGAACCCACACGAGCTTTTGGCTCACGAGTTTTTGAGACTCGCGCGTATACCATTCCGCCACCCCGGCAATATGTTTATTTTAACCTGTTTTAAATTGATTGCAAAGCGGGTGTATAATTAAGAATATGAAACCAAGAAATCTCACACCACTCATAAAAAAATACGGTCCTGGTTATATTGCCCGTAATATTAAAACCGGTAGAGTTTTGGCACATAATAAGCGCATCGATATTTTGTTCAAAAAAGTAGGAGGTAATAAAGATATAGTTATCGGTTGGCTTCCGGAGCCAAATACCCGCTATGTCTTTAGAATTTCCATTTGACTATGGTTTAATTGAGGGAATCGGTAAATTATTTTATCCTGTTGTTCGGTTACAAGTAAAAAGTATTCTTGGTTGGCAGGATTTAGAATTTCTGGTTGATACAGGGGCTGACATTACTACTATCCCAGATATATTATTGCCTGCATTTGGAATCGATAAAAAGAATCTGAAAGTCAGTAATACCTATGGGGTAGGTGGATTTTCTGTAAAAACTTGGGATATACAATTAGAAATAAAAATCGGAACTGAAATTTTAAATATCAAATCAAGTGCAGTGGAGACAAAAAATAAGTTTTCACCGCTACTTCTTGGTAGAAAAGATATATTTGAAGATAAATTTAGTTTACTCCTGGACAGCAAACACAAAAAAACAGTGATATTCAGAAATTAAGATTTGTAGTAAAATGCTTTTATTATGGCAATGATACCGGTACAAGACTTGAGAAATGGGATGACGTTTTTGATGGACGGACAGCTGTATATTACTCAAAAATATGAGCATATCAAGATGGGCCGGGGATCAGCAACCATCAAAATTAAAGCCAAAAATTTGTTGACCGGAGCAACCACAGACAAGAGTTTTATCAATTCGGCCCGGGTCGAGGAGACAATTACCACCAGACGGCCAATGCAATATCTTTATAAAGATGGTCAGAACTTTGTTTTTATGGACCCTAAGACCTTTGAACAAATAGGAATAAGTAGTGATGTAGTGAGTAGTGAGAAACAATATCTTCAAGAAAATGTTTTGGTCAATATTTTATTTTGGGAAGATCGGCCACTCTGGATCGAGCTTCCGCCCAAAATGGAATTTACGATTGTCGAGACCGATCCCGGAATCAAAGGCAATAGTGCTGCCAACATGTATAAATCTGCAAAATTGGACAATGGGATGTCCGTCCGCGTACCCTTATTTATTAATGAAGGCGAAAGAATTTTAGTGGATACTAGAGATGGTTCTTATGCTGAGAGAGTCAAATAAAAATTATAAACAAAGCCCCTAGCGAAACGATAATTTGAGCGAGCATTCCCCACAAAACCGGGACATTCCACTGATGACTGCGTTGGAAGGTAATCAAATCTTCCATCCATTTGATTTTTTGTTTGAAAAAATAATAAGGAATTTCCAAGACATCGGGGAGAACAGCCATCAGACAACAAGCCATAATGACCAAGAATTGAGACAGAGATTGGGATTTGAGATAGGCAATTGAGGCCCCCAAAACTAAAGCGCCGCCTGAATCGGCGGCTAATATCAAAAGTGATTTTTGGGTAATTGAACCGTATTTTTTAATTTCGGTATTGATATGCGGATTCCAGTGGGGGATATAGTCAGTAATAAAATGCGAAGCCAACGCCAAAGGGAAAGCTAGCACCGGGTTTGAGACCGATGTTGCAATCGCTGCTCCAACTAGGACGTGGGGAAGTTCTAACATGTGTTATTATTTTAGCATGGTTTACAAGAACGCAATTATTTTGGCCTTGGGTTTTTTGTTTTCAACTTACGTAGCCTGGAAAAATCTGAAAAGTGACTATGAGGAAGAAAAAATATTGTCCCTTGTAAGCTTACTCGGAATTGTGGGGCTCCTAAGCGGATACGCCCTTTTGCTACATGAGTGGGGAGTAATATTTCCTGCCCTTTTGGTCTTAGGTTTATGGTGCCGGAAATATAAATGGAACATGGGAGAGTGGCTGGATGTCTTGGTTCCCCAGGGGCTTTTGATTACTGCCGCATTGGGAATATGGCCACTGATATTGGTCTATGTCTGTATCATGATCTTAAAGCGTTACTACCGTAAATTTAGCTGGTACAAAAGTGGTAAACCAGGTTTAGTGGGCTTAGCAGGTTTAGCCGGTTGGGGTGTAGTCCGGATAGTCATTGCTTTTTGGGACAAGGGGGGAGTATACTTGTGGCTCCTGACGCTGGATCAATGGATTGGGGTCTTGTTATTGGTGACAAATACCGTTATCATTTACTTGCGATCAGGGCAAAAATTAATATGGCGAAAATAAAATATCCAAAAGAAGTTTTAGAACCGGTTTCAGTACACTTGAATACTGAACTGTCCAGATTGGAAAAACGCAAAGCCGAATTGGATAAGGAAGATCCGTTTGCCGACCGCAACCGCGTGGATGACAATGCCGCCGTTGACACCGATGCCGCCGAGCAAATCGGGCACATGAGAGTGTCTGCGATCAAGCAAACTCTGGATAGGAGTATTATCCAGATCAGAAAAGCCATGTCCAGAATTAAAATTGGCAAATATGGCTTGTGTGAACGCTGTGGTAAGTTTATAGATACCGATAGGCTGATGATCATGCCGGAGAGTACGGTTTGTATATCCTGCGAGAAACTGAAAGAGAAATAATGTCATGCAATTGTCATACGGTTGGCATACAATGGGCATACAATGGTAACAAGATACGAAGACTTGGAGATTTATCAAATTTCTGTCGAAATTGCGATTGAAGTATATCGATTAACCAAAAAGTTTCCCAAAGAAGAAACCTATGGAATCACCGATCAATTAAAAAGAGCAGTTACTTCAATTGGAGCAAATATTGCAGAAGGTTTTGGGAGATTTTATTTTAAAGATAAATTAGTTTTCTTCTATCACTCTCGAGGCTCATTGTTTGAGGTTAAGCATTTTTTGGAAATATCATTTAGAATGGAGTATATTACAGAAGAAGAGAAAAATAATCTTTTTTCGAAACTTAATAATCTGACAGTCAAGTTAAACAACTTTATTAATTCAATAGGCAAACAATAAACAATGATCAAGTCATACAATGGTCATGCAGTGGGCATCCGGTTGGCATACGATGGTCTTGGCAATATAGTTGAACAAGTAAATAAACTTGGTCACAAAATTGAGGTACTTTCCAACATAAAATCTGGGAAAGAAGCGACAGTTTACAGGGTGATGTTGGATAGTCAATTGATGGCGATGAAAGTTTATAAAAATCCCGAGGAAAGAAGTTTTAAAAATACTGGCAGTTACTTATTGGGAAAATATTACAAAAAACCTTCGGAACGAAGAGCAGTTGCAAAGAACAATAGTTTTGCAAAGAAGTTGATCCATAAAAACTGGGTTAAACGAGAATTCTTTATGCTAGAAAAACTTTTTAACAACGGAGCCATGATTCCTAAACCAATTTTACAAGTTGAAAATGCAATATTTATGGAATTATTGGGTGATGAACATACAGTAGCGCCACGACTTTGTGATATTCGTTTAAGCAACGATGAAGCAAAAAGAGCTCAAGATCTAATATTAAAAAATATTGAGCTCTTTTGGAATTCTGGTATTGTGCATGCAGATCTTTCTGAATATAATATTCTTTGGTGGAAGAATAATCCCTATATTATTGACTTCCCCCAATCGGTAGACGTTCGAACACATCCAAATTCAAAAGAAATCTTTAATAGAGATTTAAAAACTATAATGAAATATTTTTCGAGATACGGACAAATGAATGCCAATTGTATGACCATTGTATGCCCATGAATGACAAAATGATTATTTTCGAGGATGAGAGTATTTGTGTGATAGATAAACCATACGGAGTGATTGTAAATAATGCCGAATCGGTAAAATCGGAAACAATTCAAACGTGGTTTGAAAAGAAATTAGATATTAGAAATTGGAAATTAGAATCTGAATTTGCAAAAAAGGGGGGAGTGGTGCATAGACTGGATAAAGATACCAGCGGGGTGATGGTTCTGGCTAAAACCGAAGGAGCGTATGAAGCGCTTAAAACGCAGTTTTTAGAGCGGACTACCAAAAAGACTTATTTAGCTTTGGTACATGGAAAAATGTCCCAAACTTCTGGAATTATTTCAGCGCCAATCGATCGGCACCCCAAAGACAAAAGAAAGTTTTATGTTTCCCAGAATTTATCACGAACCGCTATCACAGAGTGGAAAGTTATCAAAGTGCTAAGTGCTAAGGGCCAAGTGCTAAGTCTATTGGAACTTTCACCACACACAGGAAGAACTCACCAACTGAGAGTTCACATGCAACATTTGCATCACCCTATTGTCTCTGATCCGATTTACGGGTGGCAAAAAAGTCTGAAAGATGATTTGAAATTTTGTCCCAGATTATTCTTACATGCTCATACATTGGAATTTGTCCACCCAATATCCTCGACAGTAGTGAAATATATTTCTGATATTCCATTAGAATTAAATGAACTACTAACGACTAGCTCCTAGCTACTAGCTCCTAAATTTGATAGACTTAACCCAATGCCTGTATTTGTAGGACTAGCAATTATCATGGCCTTTGCCGCTGCAGGGGGA
>CAYITQ010000004.1:0-4342 GCA_964366335.1 uncultured Gammaproteobacteria bacterium | reverse complement strand
AATGCCTGTATTTGTAGGACTAGCAATTATCATGGCCTTTGCCGCTGCAGGGGGAATTGTAGCACGTATCTTGCGTCAACCCTTGCTCTTGGGTTACGCCGTTGTCGGGGCAATTTTGGCTGTCACCGGAATCGCCCGCGACCCGCAAATAAAGCAATTGCTGGATTTTTCAGGTCAAATGGGAGTGACTCTTCTTTTGTTTCTAGTGGGAATGGAATTGCCTATTTCTGAGCTGAAAAATGTCGGTAAGCATGCTCTGATTACCGGGACTATCCAGATACTATTAACTTTTGTTTTGGGTCTGGTTGCTATTTATTTATTGGGAATTAATACCATTACTGGCAGTTTTGTTGCTTTAGGATTGGCTTTTAGTAGTACGGTTGTGGTAATAAAGTTTTTAACCGAACGCGGGGACCTGGCTAGCCTACATGGCAAACTGACGGTCGGAATATTATTGGTTCAAGATTTTGTAGCCATAGGTGTCCTGATTTTTTTGTCAGGCACAGGCAGTCCCCTGATGACAGTCATAAAAGGTATCCTACTCATCTTTTTGTCAACCTGGGTCTTGGGTAAATTGTTGCCCAAAATAATTCCCTGGTTGGCCGGATCACCTGAAATGCTATTTGTCTGGGCTTTGGCTTGGTGTCTGTCTGTGGCTGCCATTGTAGCATCTCCATGGGTGGGATTTAGCCCGGAGCTAGGGGGATTTTTGGCCGGCCTTGCTCTGGCCAATGTATCTGCCCATTTACAAATTTCATCCCGGATCAGACCTCTGCGGGATTTCTTTTTGACGTTATTTTTTGTATCTTTGGGGGCTGGTGTAACCGCAATTGGCTTCAATGGTGGCTGGGGAATAGCCTTAGCATTGTCAGGATTTGTGTTAATAATTAAACCCTTAATAGTGATGACGATATTATTGGCCCAAGGTTATATAGGCAGGGTTGCTCTTATGACAGCCATATCCCTCGCCCAAGTATCTGAATTTTCTCTGCTTATTGCCGCCCTGGCAGTGCGGACAAACCAAGCCCCACCGGAAATATTGGCAATTATGGGTCTGGTAGGTTTAATTACCATGATAGCCAGTAATTATGGAATCATGTGGTCGAATAAAATTTATAAATTCATAGCAAAATTTATTCCAAAAAGAGAAAATAAGAACCTAAACAAGCCTACCTCTGGGCATATCATATTATTTGGACATAATAGAATAGGGGGAATTCTCAGACCGGTACTGTTAAGTTTGGGAAAACCTTTGGTTATAGTAGACTTTGATCCGGAGGTAATTTCTAGGCTCAATGGCTCCAACGAAAACCTAGAAGCAATCTATGGGGATATATCAGATGATAGTATTTATGACGACTTGCTACTTTCAAAGGCAGAGATGATAATTTCCACCGTTTCAGATTGCGAGGACAACCTGTTACTCTTGGAATATTTAAACAAATTTAAAAACAAACCATTGGTGATTGTGATTGCACTAAGCACTATTGACGCCGGATTACTCTATCAGAAAGGTGCTGATTTGGTCGTAGTTCCTCACAGCATGGGAGGGGAATATTTGGCTAATCTATTTGAGAACCGGGGACTGAATCGGGATTATATTGTCAAGCGGGGGATAGCACATGCCAAAAGTCTATAAATTTATTTGGTCATTTGTCATTTTATTATTTGGGCTAAGTTTGGTATTCTTGGGAGTAAGTTACAAAAAGCGGGTTTGGAAAGACGATTCCCGCCTGACTTATTATGATTTACCCCAAATCAGAAGTGTCGATCCAGTCACAAAAGAAGCAGTCATAATTAATTTACCCCAAAATCTGGAAGTGGAATCTACAGACGGTCGGGGAGTATGGCTCTTGGGAAAAATAGCCAAAGCCGGTTCCCAGCTTTGGGTTTTGGAATCTCTCAAATGGCATTTTGGTATAGCTGATTTGCAATCAAGTTATGATCTGACTCTCTGGGATTGGTGGCGTCTGCGGAGATTTTCACCCAAATCTATTGATTTAACCCAGACCGGACTGCTGACAGCCGGCAAAACCTCAGACGATGTCAATATTTACAGACTTTCACCCCATTGGTATTTACAAAGTTCTGATTGGTTTGCTAGCGCCAAAATAGTCCGCCAAAATCTGATAATTACTATTATCAATACGACCACCGTTTCGGGCTTAGGAAGCCGTGCCGCCCGCGCACTGGAAACTATCGGTATCAAAGTTCAAACATTATTATCTTCCCAAGATAATCTCAAGCGCTGTAGATTGACTTATTCTTCCCAAGTCAGGAAACTGAGCGGTTTTATTATCTTAAAAGATTTATTTAATTGCGATACTTATATTAACGAGTCTTTGGACCTTGAAATCAAATTGGAGTTGGGTCAAGACTGGGCTGGTAAACTATTCGGCAGCTGATTCCTCAGCTTCTTCACCATTTCGCAAAACGCGCTGATCTTGTTCTTCGGTCGCTGAGACATCGGGTTTTTCCTGGTGTACCAGCTCCGGTGGGGTAAAAGCGGCATAGGTCAATTTTTCTGTCATGGGAAAGGGAGGAGTATCTTTGAATTTAGAACCCCGGGTAGATTCACGGATAAATATTTTTAAATTATTTGTCTCGACAGATTTAACCCAAGCCATATATGTGCTGCCGGCTTTAATAAACAACTGCAATCTGGCAGCCAAATCGTCAGCCAGGCGTCCCAAATTGGCACCGCTAACGCTTGTAATGGCGACACAATGCTGACGGGGAGCTATTTTGACCGGATCTCCCGGATGCATCCTGGACAACACTTTGGGTTCTGATGGCCGGACTAGTAATAAAGTTTTGGTAATACCCGGTTCTTCCAGAAACATCGGGGTCACTTGATTTAAGGGTGAGCGGATACCCCGCTCTATCTTAGATGTCTTTACCAGAGCCAGATTCTTAGTAGCAATGGGGTTGAACTTATCCAAACGCAGGACTCTTTGGTAGATTTGCGTTGATTTAGTTTTTAAGCCTACCTGAAAATAAGCACGGGCCAAGCGGTTTAGGGCCTCGACATCATGGGGAGAGGATTTAATAATATTTAAGTTTAACTTAACAGCATTTTTCCAGTCCCCCTTAAGAGCTGAATTTATTGCCTGGGTGGTAATAGTAGAGTTGTCCATAACTTTTCAAGAAAGTATAGCATATAATACAAGACATGAGTGGACACTCTAAATGGGCCACAATACATAGGGATAAAGAAGTCAATGATAACAAGAGGGGAGCGGCTTTTACCAAATTTGCTCATGCCATTACCATTGCTGCCCGCCAAAAAGAAGAATATAAGCTCCGCCTGATGATCGAAAAGGCCAGAGCTGTCAATATGCCCAAAGACAACATCCAGCGGGCAATTGACAGGGCTACTGGAGCGGGGGCTGCATCTTTGGAAGAAGTCCGGTTTGAAGGGTTTTTGCCTGGAGGAGTGGCTATCATGATTGATGGACTAACTGATAGTAGATTGAGGTTTAGTCAAGAGGTTCGTATGGTTTTGGAAAAAAATGGAGGGACTTTAGGTAGTATGGGTTCAGTAAGTTATATTTTTACACCAGAACCCAACTATACAGTTGAAATATCGGATCCAAATATGCGGGAAAGAATAAAAAATATTATAGAAAAGATGGACGAATTAGAAGACGTTACTAAAATCTGGACCAATTATGCGTAAACGCCAAAAATTTATTTTAACTTCTGTCCTGACCACTGTCGGCGTAATGACGGCCCAGTTGGCGCCTCTGGAATGGCGATATTTACTAATTTTATTATTGGGTGGCGTTACCTATCTATTGTCTGCCTGGTCGCTAAGCGAGGGCTTGGGCGGGATAGAGTGGCTGACGGTATTACTGCCTCAGGTATTATTTACCTGGGCGGTAGGCTGGTTTTTTATATTACTTCCGTCGGTCTGGTGGGCCAGATTATTGATTGCGGTAATTTTTGCGATAGGGCAGTATGCACTGTTTTTGTGCGGAAACATTTTCTCAGCCGCAGCGATTAGGACAATTGCGTTGTTACGTGCGGCTCAAACCGTGGGTTTTGTGATGACCTTACTTACCGGTTTTTTGCTTTTGGATACAGTGATTTCTTTCCGTTTTCCGTTACTGGGTACGGCTTTACTGGTCATGCCGGTCAGTTTTCTCCTGGCTTTTTCCAATCTCTGGACAGTAGAAGTGGGGGAGAAGTTTAATTTCAAATTAGTTCTTTATTCCCTTGTTATAGGTCTTTTGATGGCCATACTCTCTATCTCAATTTCTTTTTGGCCACTAAGTATTGCTACCTCTTCACTATTTTTGACCAGTATGCTATATTGTTTCTTAGGTCTTTCCCAACATCA
>CAYITQ010000003.1:0-39736 GCA_964366335.1 uncultured Gammaproteobacteria bacterium | reverse complement strand
ACGCAACTTTTCCAAAGTTGTCACGAGGGTTCGATTCCCTTCACTCGCTCAGAAAAGGAGTTCCCGCGAACGGCCAGCTCGGCAAAGCCCATTTTGTACCTGACGCCCAGTTGCCGGTTAGTCAAAAAGTAGTCCGAGCCGATGTTTTTGCCGATGGAACAAAGTTCGTCGGCATTATTTTTTGCGCGCGCGGTTTTGTCCCCATCTACCGCTATATTTATAAATTCTCGCATTGGTCCGAGCCAACTCGAGCCTTGGGTCTGAAGTTTGACTATTTGGTCTTGTAACTTCACTTTGTTTTCAAATAATTCATTCTTTTTGGTCTTGTAAATATTGGCATCAATAGTTCCATCTAAATATCCATCTAGTAATGTGTTTAGTTTCTCATCCAGTCTTTTGGTTTCGATTTCAGTCTCGGTTATTCTTTGACTAGTTTGTTGTTTTTCGGTGATCTCATCTCTGTCTAACCATTGATTCCATTGATCTGCCCACGATTGGGGTAAGGCAACGTCAGAAATAATTTTTCTGAGTTGCTGTTCAAGAACTGGCTCTTGGATATACTTTTGAGTACAGGGTTTGAGCTTCTTGGTACAACGGTAGTAAATATATTCAACTTTACCCCGGGTACGTTTGTAGATCTTTGTTTTGTGTTCGGCCGTGATACTGGCTCCACATTCACCACACTTAGCCAGTCCCAAAAAGGAAAATTTGTGTCCTTTAAATACTTTTTTGTTTGTGCTTAATTTTCTTTGGACTTCATCAAAAAGGCTTTTACTAATAAATTGCTCATGTCTGCCTTCATGCCATTCACTGTTATATTTGAACAGACCAATGTAAAACTTGTTGGTTAAGAAATGGACTACTTCATTTAATGAAAGTGGCTTGCCATTTTTTCTAGAGTAACCATGTTCAAAAAGTACGTCTGCTATTTGTGTCTGTCCCCACTCCCCACTGGCATACTGCTGAAAAGCCTTTTTGATGAACTTAGATTTAATCGGATCAATCTCATGTTTCTTGGCTGGTTTATTGTAAATGTAGCCGTAGGGAGATTTGGCCGGCCAGACACCATTTCTCAGTTGTTGCCTCAGTCCCCTTTTAACATTTTCAGACAGATTGTCAACGTAATACTTTGATTGACCAAAGGCCATATTGAGAACAAATTTTCCTTGGGGTGAATTTTCAAACCAGAAAGATGGGAATTTGAGATCCAGTAATTTGCCAGTATCGAGTAGGTAAATAATCCTGCCTCCGTCAACAGAATTTCTGGCAAGTCTATCGGGATGCCAGGAAAATATTCCTTGAGCCTCTCCTTTTTCAATCTTTCTTAGGACTTGCTCAAAAACCAAACGACCCGGGACTTTGGCAGTCTTGGCTTCAGTAGCAAATTCGATTATTTCTAGATTCTGTTTTTGAGCAAAGTCCTTGATCTCTTGGATCTGGGACTCGATACTCAAAATCTGACGGTCTTTCTCGTCTGTACTTTTCCGGCAGTAGGCTATGTACTTCATTGGCAAATGACCTTAAAATTTTTGCGTTTGCTTTGAGATTTGACTCCGGCAACTGGGCGTCAGATACAAAATGGGCTTTGCCGAGCTGGCCACTCGCGGGGACTCCCTTTCTGAGCTAGTTTTTGAAAAAGTCCGCACCCGTTTTCGCAATTCTCTGTGAATTCTCCGGGCTCATCCCTCGCTTTACTCGGGATTCGCCTTTTCCGCTAAACATCGGCTCGGACATTTTTCTTCTCAAAGCAAACGCAAAAATTTTAAGGTGCGATTATATTTTCTCCTAACCTTCCCCGAAGTCAATGGGATTTTTATTCAGAGATTTTCAATTTCATCACCCAAGTTCAAATGTCGTCACTCCAAATACTCGGTCGTATGGTATTTTTGGAGCTTTGCCAAGATACATACGGGCACAGCCAAACATTTCCATCATGTTGTAATTCTTAGCGAGCTTCATTGCTTCTTGATTAATTTCTGGCACATCCAGATAAATTAAATCGTCTACTGCGTAACATGATAAAGCCTTGAACAATTCATGAGCCACTTCATAGTTGGAAGCAAATAGTGGACCAATCTTATAACCTTTTACGCATTTTCTTATTACTCCAAAACCTTTTATTTCCCCATTTTGCATATATTTATATCCCAGACTATCAGGCATGAAAAGCCAGCCTTTCAGAAAATTGGTTCGATTAAATCCAAAACATTTACTATCGAGTTTATTGATTGAATCAAAATCTTCAGAGGCTATTTTTGTAACATTTTTGGAAAAAGATTTCTTGACTGCTTTGCTTTCCATTCTTAAATTTCGATGCGAAAATTTGAATCCCCACTTAGAATAAGTCGGTTGCATATTAAACACCCCATCTATACCTATGGCAGCGACCTTTTTAAGTCTGGTGGCCAGAGTTTCTAGAAAATAATTAGCCAATTCAGTACCAAGTCTTTTTTTCCGGTATTCTGGTTTAATAATAAAGAAACCTCCAAAACCAAATTTTCCATTGTAGGAAACTCCAGATACACTCCCTATCATTTCTCCATCTTTTTCTAGTGCCATGAACCCCCCTGGATCAGTTAACCAAAAGACATCTGTATCATGAAGCCCGGGGTTCCAACCCTCACTAGCCGCCCAACCAGCAGCAACGTTCAATTCTGAACGAACCATTTTTCTTATTTTGAATCCTTTTGGAAGCATGAGTACAGTATACTACTAGCCACGAAGTTTTCAATCTTGCGATTGAATTTATTATAGGTTTGTAGTATAATAGTGGTAATGGTTAACAATTCTACCAAAGAACCCCAAGCCTAAAAGGCTGGTCTTTGCGTGAATTATTAAATAATAGTTAATCATTAAAATCCAGACCAGCCAAAGGAGCTGGTTTTTTTGTGGAGGTAATATATGTGTATGTTTAATAAATTATCAAGAATGTCCAATACCACTCTCATGGTGGCGGTGACTTTCTTTGCCAATTTGTATTTTTACAATCATATCGGAACGCTATATTTGCAAACCCGAGGACTTTCATTGGGTCAAATTGGCTCGTTGGGATCAATTCTAATAATCTCCTCTTTATTAGCTGAAGTTCCGACGGGGATATTGGCTGATAAAATTGGTCGCAAATGGTCAGTAGTAATCGCTTTGTTTATTCAAACCGCAGGCGAATATTTGTATTTGTTTACAAATAACTACTGGGGATTTGCTTTAATCTCAGCTCTGGCTGGTATTGGCTTTGCTTTTGCTTCTGGGGCTGGAGAGGCTTTGTTATACGACTCCCTACCCAAAGGAGACAGCCACGCTTTAATGAAGAAAGCGACCCGCCTAAACGCCAGCGCATATTTGATTTGTTCACTGATAGCACCCCTGATTGGGGGAATAATTGTTTCTTCACTAACTTTAACTAAATTTAAGGTGGCTATTCTGTTTACTGCCATTAGTGTAACGATGGCTTTTTTATTGTCCTTGTTCTTTAAAGAATCTAAACTTGATTATAAACACCTTGAACTTTCACCTAGAGAAATATTTTCAAATGGACTCACCTATATATTATCCAACAAACAACTACAGTGGATAGTCGCAATTTTAATTCTCACTGACTCATTCACGGGAGTACTCTTAGGTTTGTATCAACCATATTTCGTAAAGTTTTCTGTTACCCCGTTGTGGATTGGTTGGTCACTCTCCCTCGCTAGTTTGTTGGCATTTTTAATAATGAGTCAGCTTCCAAAACTTGAAAAATGGTTAGGTGAGAAAAAAGCGTTTTATTTAATGTGTATTTTTCCAAGCCTTGGTTATTTGGCGTTCGCCACTTTTAATAATCAAATTGCAGTGATTATGATATTTATAATTACTTACGCCTCCACCTTTACCAGAGGACCGACTATTTCGGCCCTAATAAATAAACAATTGGATAAAAAATCTCGAGCTACCACTTTATCTATGATAGCCATGCTGGATAAGTTGTATATTGGAGTTATGTCAGTTGTCTTTGGAATCATGGCTCAATATTCATTTAGGATCACCTTTCTGGTCATGGGAATACTGATTTTTGGTTTTTCCGTTATTTTGCGAGTAAACAAATATGCACATTCAAGTATCTAAACTATCAAAATCATTTGGCGGGCAAGACGTTCTTAAAGATGTTTCATTTGCCATAAACAGCGGTGAGAAAGTAGCCTTATTGGGCAAAAATGGTTCTGGTAAATCAACTTTGTTTAAAATCTTAATGGGCGAGGAAACGCAGGATTCAGGATATGTAACTTTCAATCCCAAAACTGTCCAGATTGGATACTTATCTCAAGTAGCGGATGACAACGATCCTTTGTCTAGTGGACAAAAGCTGAAGAAACGATTTAGAGAGATATTAATTTCTAAACCAGACGTATTACTTCTGGATGAACCAACTAATCATTTGGATTGGCAGGGAATGTCCTGGCTGGAAAAAGAAGTGATGGCTTTTTCAGGACCAATCCTAATAGTCTCACATGACCGTTATTTCTTGGACAAAGTTGTGGATAAAATTCTTGAATTAGAAAATGGAGTAATAAAAGTTTATGGAGGTAACTATTCACTTTATAAACAGCAAAAACAAATCGAATTAGAGTCCCATCTGCGAAATTACGAAAAGCAACAAAAACAGATACAGAAGTTGCAAGCAGATCTGTTGGAAAAAAGAAATACTGTTCAAAAAGGTGGCACTGATGCACCACCAACTAGAGATAAAGATAAATTCGCCGCTTCTTTCTTTGCCAATCGAGTAGGTCGGAAATTTGGAAAACAAATTCAGGCTTTGGAAAACAGAATAGAAAGCATTGACAAGATTGACAAGCCACAACCCAATTGGGAGTTAAAAGCATTATTTAAGTCAAAAAAGGAAAGTGGTCAAACGGTGGTTCAGATTAAGTCAGTAAATTATAAAAATATTTTAAAGAATATTTCTCTGGTTATTCAGAAAGGTCAACGACTGGCTTTAATTGGCGACAATGGTAGTGGTAAGACAACTTTGGTCAAACTCATTTTAGGTCAACTCGTACCTGATAGTGGAGAAATTAATATTGGAAATGAAGTTCAAACTGGTTATTTGAGCCAAGAGCATCAGGAATTAGATTCTGACAAGATCGTTTTAGATGAATTAGCTAGTGAGAATATTGATAAAACCGAAAGTTACAAACTATTGAGAAGGTTTTTGTTGCCACCGGAAAAAATTAACCAACCTGTCAAATTGTTAAGTAGCGGTGAAAAGGCAAAACTACTTCTAGCTAAAATCATGACCAGTGGAGCCAATTTTATCATTCTGGATGAGCCCACAAACCACTTGGATATTTCTTCCCGAGAAGCTATTGAGGAAGCATTGGTAAATTATTCAGGAACACTTTTAGTAATTTCGCACGATAGGTATTTCTTGGAAAGAATTGGTACTACAGATTCCGTTAACCTAGAAAATGGCAAATTGACTAAACTATGAATAGGTTTGAATTTTTTAAAAACTACAAAGAGTTTGCGTGCTACATAAGATACAAAACTGCCAATGTTTTATGCAACCAACTTGAAAATTCGCGTGACTTAAATGAGCAAAGGGCTTTAATGCTCAGAATTGTTGAGGAGTTGGCAGCACAAACGGATGACTTATCCATGTGGTTGCAAGCGATAATGCAACGAAACGATGGAGATAAAAAATATCGTGACGAGTGGGAGAGACTTTTATCTATCCGGACTAACCATAGTGATTCGAAAAAAGTTATCGACAGTTTTAGACGCGTTAGATCACTAGGAGGTTTTCTGAGGAAGCTTGATTTCCCTCCAATAAGTCAAATTGCAAAAATCCACAGCACAAATGAGATTTTAATGAAAGAAGGTGTGGATACGGTCTGGCGTTCTGTTAGAGATGCGATTGAACAAAGAATAGTTAAGTCAAGAATATTGGAACTTGTTCAAAATAAAATTAAACATGGAATGATGGTATACACTGACACAAATGAAAACAAAATTTGGATTAGAATTTTTAAGGTTAACTGTGAAGGAACGGGACGAAAAAAGAGATTATCTCGCCTAAATCGGAATGTTGAGATCCCGATAGATGAGCCGAAAGCGAAATCAATGGTAGGGACTATTAAGGCATACGGCCAGGCAATAGAGGCTTTAATAAACTTGCTATTAATTGATTACAAGTACAAGATACTCTCGAAAAAGATAAGACTTAAACGAGAGAATAGGGAAAAATGTCTTGACGAAATTTCAAAAGCTCTGTCTTGATTTGAAATCCTTTGATTTGGCGACTTCTCGTTTAGGGTGGGTGGGCTGTTTGGAATGTAGTAGAATGTAATGGTTAGTTAATAAGGGTCCCGATGTCAATCGAGACAACGCGCGCGCAAAAAATCCGGCGGAAAAGGCGAATCCCGAGCAAAGCAAGGGATGAGCCCGGAGATTCAGGGCAAATTCCTGAAAAGAGTGCGAACTTTTTCAAAAACTAGCTCACAGTAATCGTTTTTGACCCTTGGGTTTTTTGAGATAATTATTTTTGGAAACAACACTTCTACCAATTTCTTTTTCTGTTTCCCTCCTGGCGTTTCCAGCGACTTTTCCACCTCGATAGGCGACACTTGCATTTTTGGAGAAAGTATCTGGTTTTTCTTGCTTGGAAATTTCTGTAGTTACCCTTTCGCCAAGCATGGTAAAAATTAATTCAAAATCGTCCATGTGATCACGCAGATTTTGTCTTTTTAGACCTTTCAGTTTCTTGTACTGACTAGGAGTAACTCCAAAAGCAGCCTTGGAAATCTCGGCTGTCAATATCTCATACTCTCTTTGCAGTCTTACTCCCCTCTTTTGCCATTCCTCTGTCAGTTCTTCACGGATGGCAATCCCCCGCAGTCTTTTCTCTATCCAGTCTTCAGAATAACCCTTAAGTTTATATAATAATCTAGTTCGCTTTGTTGCCAACTCAGGGTCTTCAATTTCTTGCACCCGTTCATAACCAACTTTTGCCAGCCATCTTTTAAATGGTTCTGCTTTTGGGGATGGAATAGATTGAATAATACGAAAAATCCCTTCGGTATTGGCACAATCAGTTTCATATTTCTTTTCATCAGAAGCCTTTAATTTCAGTTGTCTACAAATTGTAGATAACTGAACCCCATCATCATTATTTACTCGAGCTTTCATTGCAGTCCAATATTTACTTGGCTGTGAGCTATCCGTCAGTGCTTCGATAACATCGACTACTGAAAACCACCATTCATTGTTGAATAAGATCTTGCGGATATTTTTACCCTTGAAGATAGCAATTCTAGTTTCTTCCATAACAATAATATATTCCGAATAATACCCGATGTCAAGTATTAATGATTCTGTTTATCCAACAATTCCTGATATCTTTGCCTGGCAGCATAGAACTGGAGACCAATTACCCTGACCAGAGGATTTAATATCTTCTGAGATTGTTTTGAATAGGTTTCAAAAAATTCCGGCGTTCTTAATGGTTCGTATAAATAATTCACATCATCAGACCAGGTGGGCTAGGATCGATTTTCTCAAGTATCAAATATCTGAGAGTTTCATACTTGGCTTTAATATCACGGGTTAACAGTTTCCTGACAGTAAATACCACCTGTGAAATTTTTGAACTTACCCATTCATTTACATTGATCCATTCACTCTCCATATTTTGATTATATATCTATTACCCGCCGAATAAATATATTTGTCAATAAAACCATTCCCAACCTGGCTGGTCAACTTCCAGTATTTTACTCTTGAGCATTTTGTAAACCCCATCCTCTTTTATAGTTTGCCAGGTCCCTTCATAATAATGGACATCCACCTCGCCCTCTACCCAGTTTTTGGTCCCAAATTTTACAAAGACAGTATCTTTGGTATTATTATATTTTTCAGTCAAGATGATATCTACATCGAGAATATTTGTAAATCTATTTGTCCACTCTTCAAAATTAGTTTTCTTGAGATATTCGCTACTGAGCAGGTTAAATCCGTCTTCCATCCTCCTGGCCTTAAGATAAGTATAAAATGCCTTGACTGCTTCCTCGGGGGAAAGCGAGGCATCGACTTTGATTTTCGTAATATTCTGGTCGGTAAAATCGGGAATTACTTTTTTGGCCCAACCGGCATTGATATACATTGATAATCCCGAGAGCCCCATGGTATTTATACCGACCACTTCTCCGCAGATATCGACTAATGGACCACCACTCATACCGGGTACCAAGTTAATATCGGTTTGGATATAGCCAATAGGCATTCTTTTGGAATTCCTAAAATCGATAAACCGCCCCTTCAAGATGGTCGCCTTACCTGTAAGACCCGTGCCCAATGGATAGCCCGCAGCTATTACCGGATCATTTTCTTTGAAAGCGACTAAATCGGGTAGGGGTAGCACCAGGTTGTCATAGTTTTTTTCTGTAAACAAAATAGTCAGATCTACGTTTTTGTCACCCAAAATTTTGATAGGAGTAACAAAACTCCCATCAGGAAATATTATCTTGGGACTGGGTTCATCGGCTATGACATGGAAATTGGTAATCACCTGATTGGGGGTGATAAAAAATCCTGACCCCTCAGAATAACCACCAACCACTCTGACCACCGATTTTAGGAGAATATTTCTGGTCCCGGCAGAACAAAAGACTTTGTTAAACCGGCCATATTGATTGATGAGGTAGTCAGCAATGACTACCAGAGATGCCAATAAATATGCAATGATAACGAGAGCAACAATAGATTTTAATAAATTTTTGAGGCTTCTAAAGGGAAAAATAATAATATCAAAAATCAGGCTAATTATGGCAAATATTAATTTAAAAATAAATTTAATAAGATAATAGGTAGTATAAGTAATTAGTTTTATGGGGAAGAAATAAAGTGGAAAAAGTAGACGTTTAAAATATGCCCTGAGCCTTTTTAGCCAAATCCCCACTTTCTCCTTTATCGTCTTAGCCAATCTATCAAACTGCTTTTCAAATATGCTTATCATAAGTTTATTTTACTATTTCACCATAGATTTGGAATTTTGGGAAAGGGAATAAATATATTTAGTGTCATTATTGTGTTTGCTTGACATCCCATGTATACTGTTTATTAGATAAAAGAGGGGGACTAGGGCTTTCCTGGGTCCCCTTTTTTATGGAAAGATCTTCAAACCATAATTAAGATAATCAATACCTTTTGGACTTCTATGAAACTTTTTTTCAATATAATAAAAAGCTTTATTTTCTTTACTATGATCACCCGATTCGTCCAAGAACATTACCTTCATACAACAATTATTTTACACCCTTTTGTGTACGTGACACTCACTAAAACTTTCATTGAAGTCATTTCAAGTTTTTTTAGCGTTCGCTGCGACGGATCACCGATTATTTGCTAAAAAAATTCCCCTCTCGCTGCCGATTCGCGGACCAATAATTTCTCTTATCGGGTTTTAAATTAAGGGTTCTATAAAAAGTCTTTTAGATTCTTGTTCACCAAATAATTGCTCAACATCTAATTTCCTTTTCTCCCACAAGATTTTATTATTTTTTCTTCTTTCAGATTTAAAAAAAGATTCTAAATAACACCGTAACAATTCTTTTAAAAGATCTTCACTTGGAGTGATAAATTTGTATTCTCCTATATAACGAATGACGGGATTAAGTAATTTCCTTGCGAATATTTTTGGTCCATTTTCAAAGATAAATTCTATTTCATTACCCCTTTCGTAAATCGGTACTATAGATAATCTTTCTTTATTTTCTATAATAAGCTCACTCTTAGGTCTATTATTTAATAATTTTGCTGGTTTGAAAATCCATAAATTTCTATCTGAAGTCGCGGTAATATTATTAATAACTTTTTTATAATCTTTCTCTAGAACAAATATATCAATATCTGCATTAACTCTATAAAAATTACCTTTTACTCCTGCAATTGCTACACCACCATAAACCCAATAACTGAGTCCAGACTTTTCAATATTGGGAATGAGTATTTTAAAAATCGGCTCTAAATGTTGATTCATATTCTTATTTCACCTTTCATCAATTATCGAATATGTCAGAACTTATTCTAAGCATAATTCTGTATGTTTAGCCATTAGTTAAGGGATTCAATTTTAAATATTTTTCTAATTTGATCTATTCTCTCATCACATTTTTCAATTTTGCTTTCACCTCTTCCACCCGCATTAGACAAGAAGATTAATCCTTGCGCCACTTCTGCAATTTCCTTTTTCCCTTCGATACAACCAATCCGTGAGAGAAAATCTGTAAAAGGAATTTGTTTATAATTGGATTCAATCTGACACGATAGAGTTCTCATAGTATTCGTAATCTCAAGTATAATCTTTTGATTGAATCCAGAGTTAGTCAGAATGTTGGCATAAAATTTTAATTTGTTATCAATTTCTCCAATTGTTTTTTTGTATTCATAAATTGGTTCTAAAAAGAACTTCTGTAATATTTGCCCAATAACAAATACCAAAGTTCCACTTGTCACTGTGTAAAACACTTGATTATTCATAGTTTCTCTAAGTAAATGTTTTTAACAAATGCCCGTTCATCCCCATAATTTCTTACTCCTATTGACCCAAAATCAAAATCTATATTTTGCATTAATTTTGTTTCTCTTTTTGTTTCCTCTCCTTTTGAGTTTAACTCTCGATAGACAACCCCAATCTGTGAAGGAATAACAAAATGTCTATCAAATAATGATTTATTTTCGTATTTAATATTAATTCTGATGCTCCTTTTTTCGCAAATGATTATTAGTTTGTACCATTTATCAGGTTTTAGCTTATCTTCAAAAACATTTTCTTCCATTATTATCCATTCTCCGTTAATCCTTAAATGTGGTTTTATTCTGTCGTAAAATAATTGATACATTACATAATTTGATAAATTCACGGCTCGAATGATACAACAAAATGACATGTTTACGATTTTAAAATTACATTCTAATTTGTAATCGTCCCAAATAGCTGTTTTAGGGAAAATATATCCCGCATGTGAATCTGTTATCTCAAAACAGTTTTCGTTTCGCACAAAAGCAAACCTACCTCTGCCCACCCAATCTTTTTCGCACCCTGGCTTGTCTAATGACATAAAATAAAAGTCTGTATCTTTTGTCCTAAAGTAGATAATTACAAAAAAAGATAAAGTAAAAATCGCTGTGGTTAAAACGAAGGCAATGTTCGGATTTATTAATAAAAAAGAAAAGTATGCTGCTATCGTATTTACGATAAACGCAATAAATTCATGTTTATATTGTCTTATAAATGCTTTTGATTTATTCATAACTAATGAAGCTTATGTTTTTCTTCCATTTTTTTGAATTCATTAAAATATCTGCCGAATACTTTTTGGAACAAAATTGTTTTTTCGTAAAGCCAGGTAAAATAATTTACTGCTTCATTTTGGACAAATACGTTAGACACAGCTTTTTTTATTTTGATACTTGAAGAAACTGCTGAATCCACCCACTTTGCCTTTTCTCCAATTTCTTTTTCTATTTCATCTTTTTGCTCAAACAAAAAATTATATAAACCCTTATTTTTGTTTATGTAAATTTCACAACCGAGCAAATTTTCTCTGGAATTGATTGTTAAAGCCACGTGCGCGTCACCATTCCCTATACTCACATCGTACCAATGTTGTGGGCGGGGTGTTTGTAAACGAATTTCTTTATCACTTGTCGAAACATAATCTTTGAATTTTTTCCAGAAATCCAATTGCTGAACTTTGGTATCTGTCAATTTTCCGCTTGCTACATCTGTCTTAATAGCTTTTGCCCATTCATTTGGACCGACAACGATCTCGAATTTTGGAGCGGGGTTTGAGCCTTCAATTTGCCAAAGCTCAATTCTTATCAAAAAGAAACTAATATGTTCATCTGTGTGTTCATTTAGCCAGTTAATCGCTTTTTGGTGTTCTTCTCTATAATCCCTGACGATCCAGATAATTATTTCCGCGTCATAGCCGGATGCGTAGGTGATAATTTTACCAAGATGATCATGGTTTGTATCTTCAAGCTGATTTTCAATTATTATTTTTCTGCCTGAGTTTTCTTCTTCAGCAAGAATATCTACATTAAACTTTCCGACACTTGCTTCGGTTTGAGTAAGTTTAATATCAACGCCGATTTCCTCACTTAACAAATCAAGATTTTCCTTTTGTGCAAGCCAATTCGTAAAATCAATGGCTTCGTGTCCCCAAACATCTCTTAATTCAACATTATTTAATTTTGATAAGTTCATTTTCATATATCTTATTATTATCTTTATCGCTCTAAATTGCAATTTCCTTCAATGTAAGGCCATAGTGTTTATTAACTAATTAGTTGATTTAATTAATTCTATAAACATTACTCAGTCTTGTGATTTGGAACAGGTAGACCAAGTTTATGTAGTGGTAAATAATTGAAATAATATTGACAACCGACCGCAATTACATAATCAAGCGTGTCTTTGTATTGATGTTTTTTGAACCAGTCATTGAGGATATAAATATACTCAACTTCTATATTCAGAGGTGCCATCAATTTTTTATATTGCTTAACCTTGAAATCGCATGTCTGAAGTTTTTCATCGACGGAACCAGAAACTCCTTGGAACTTCATTTCAATAATAAAAAGCGTATTGTTTACTATTACATATAATGCCTCATCTGGCAAAAGTTGCTTTGAGATATATTTTGTCCAATCAATACCTTTGGAGTTCAGGAATTTATAGAGTCCATGTTTTTTATAACTATGTGCAACTTCCTTTTCAAGATAATAGACAAGATTTCCTTTTATTGAATAGCCATCAGTTTTATCGAGGATGAACAAAATATCCCGTCCTCTTTCAAAGTTTATCCCCGTAATTGTGTTTCCTCCACCCGTTCCTCTTATCTTCATATGTTTATTTTCTAGACGCTTTCAAATTAATATTTCGGTCTAATTCTTCAAATCGCTTTATTGATACATCTAAATATTTTGGTTCAGTATCAATGCCAATAAAACGCCGTCCGAGAAGATAAGCGGCAATACCAGTTGTTGAACTACCTGTAAACGGATCAAGAATTAAATCGCCTTTATTTGTGCTTGCAAGAACAATTCTTTTTAATAAATCTTCCGGTTTTTGAGTCGGATGTTTTCCAAATTTCTTTTCAACTGTTTTCGGCGTTCCCATTGCCCAAACTGAACGCATCTGTAGACCGGGTTTCTTTAATTGATCTTCTGGCCAATTACCGTTTTTCATCAAGTCATAATTGAAAACATGTCTTGATTCTTTATCTTTGCGGGCCCAAATCAAAGTTTCATGGCTTGCCGTAAAATAACGACAACTTAAATTTGGCGATGCGTTCGGTTTGAACCAAGCGATATCATTTAAAATGTGGTAGCCAAGCGATTGTAAGGCATGACCACATTGATAAATTGAATGATAAGTACCACTAACCCAAAGCGTACCATGGGGTCTTAAGACTCTACGACACGCCTCCATCCATTTGAAGTGGAAGGTATAATCACCATTAAAACCCTTACTTTTGTCCCAATCTCCCTTATTAACGCTAACCATCCGTCCAGCATGAACAGAAATACCTCCATTTGAAAGATTATAAGGAGGATCGGCAAAAACCATATCAACAGAATTTTCTGGAAGTTCGGCTAACAATTCCAAGCAGTTCGCTTGGTAAAGTTTGAATCTTGGTTTTTCGTAATATGGCTTATCGTACATATAGCAGATATATTTTACTCCTTTTTTCTCTAACTATTACAGGAATAGGAATTGGTCATACAGTAGGCATTCAATAGTCATTCATAGTCATACGGTGGTCATTCATTGTCATAGATTGTTTGGTGGTACAATTTAATTGTGAACAAGAAGTTTGTGGCTGGGATAATAGGACTGTTGTCACTGGTTAGCTGGCAGGCGGCGGTGCAGGAAAAGACGAGCTATACGGTGGCGGAAGTATATGACGGGGATACATTTGTGACAGCCGAAAAGCAAAAAGTCAGAATCGCTGGCGTTGACGCGCCTGAGTTGGGTTTGTGTGGTGCGGCTGAAGCCAAAAAAACTCTCGAAGATATGATCCTAAATAAAAAAGTTCAAATGAAAGTAATTTACAAAGACCCATATTTCAGACTTGTGAGCATGGTCTATGTCGATGACAAGTTTGTAAATCTGGAAATGCTCAAAAGTGGCTGGGCATATTCACACAATGTTTCCAAGGATTCAGCTACAGAACTATTGGCAGCCAGCCAAGAGTCTAGTAAAAATAAAATTGGAATATTTAGTACGAAGTGTTCTCAAGAAACCAATCCAACCAATCCCAAATGTAATATCAAAGGAAACCGCAGGTCAGGAACCAAGGATTTGATTTACCATTATCCTGGCTGTGGGCAATATAATAGAACGACAGTTCAACTCTATTTAGGTGATCAATGGTTTTGCAGTATCAAGGAAGCTGAGAAGGCTGGTTACACCAAAGCCCAGCTGTGCCCATAATAGCCAAAATTTTCAATTTTTCACCGCTTCAGCGGGATCCCGCTTCGGCGGGACAATTTACAATTTTCAATTAATTTTCAATAGTCGAAAACTAGGCGATTATTAGGCGATTGTCAAATAGATTCTTAAGGAGTAATCAGAGTACCTATTTCCTCACCATTTATAATTCTACCCACATTCTCAAAATCACTAATATCAAAAACTACTACCGGAATTTTTCTGGCACGGCACAAATCAAATGCAGTCGCATCCATGACTGTCAATCCCCGAGTCAGAGCTTCTGAAAAAGTAATTTTTGTATATCTAGTGGCATTTTTATGGGTTTTAGGATCGTGGTCATAAACTCCATCGACATTAGTGGCTTTCAGTAGAAGGTCAGCATTTATCTCAGCAGCTTTGAGAGCAGCAGCTGAATCAGTAGTAAAGAACGGACTTCCAGTACCTCCTCCGATAATGACTACACTGCCTTTTTCCAGATGATGGATTGCGCGCTTACGGATAAATGGTTCACATACTTGATCCACACGCAGTGCAGACATTACCCTGGCTGGCACACCGTTGATCTCTAATTCATGACCGAGAGCTAGGGCATTCATGACTGTACCTAGCATTCCAATATAATCTATCTGAGCTGGATCACCTTCTGTTCCCTTATAATTTCTTCCACGGAATATATTTCCTCCGCCATTTACAATTGCCAGTTGCACCGGTGTGGCTTTGAGTAATTTTTTGATGCCAAGTGCCAAAAGAGATACAAATTCGAAATCAATACCCGTCTTTCCTTTTCCGACCATCGATTCTCCAGTCAGCTTTAAAAGTACCCTTTTATACTTTAGCATCTGAAATTATTATACACCGAATTGATGTACAATTAGTAATTATGGCAGTTAGATATCAACAGGCATTCAAGGAAATGTGGTCCGCAAACGCGGACCTCTCTGAAAAATTTATTCCATCTCGAGTTGCTTGATATTTTGTAATGCCGGTCCGGCAATACCCTGAAGACTTCCATATACGCCTGACACACCAGACATCAATTTCTGAACTTGAGATTCTCGCATTTTCCACGACCTCTCCATAGCCATCCGCTCTTTGGTAATTTGTTCTTGCATTTCAGAGTAAGTCGTAAGCATCATTTCGACATTTTGACTAAACTCGTGGCTAGTAACATAAGCATACAACAAAGCCGATTTTTCTTTTTGATTTGACAGAGATGCCCGCTCGCGGGCAGTATCCAACAGACTTTTACGTAAAAGTAACGCCAGAGATGGAGCCATTTTGGCTGTCGCCACCCAGATACCTTCGACAAAGCCTATTCCCGATTTAGCAGATTCGGGAACTACTTCTGAAATAATTGCCGGAATATTGGCCTTTGCCGACCGTAAATCTTCTTTCAGTTTTCCAATCCAAGAGTCAGACCAGGACTTGGTCCTCTTTATTTCCCACAAAATAATTCCACAATCCGAACCCAACGGACTTTTGACAGTCTGAGAAATATCAGCTCCCAAGATGCCTTTGGCTACTGGTGTAATCAGATCTATGGGAAATAATGATTTGAGAGTACTTTCCAAATCAAGTTCCAATATTTCTCCTTGTAATTGTTGAGAGCCTTGGGTCGCTTTGCGCTGGGCATCTTCTAACGACTTCTTCAAGTCCTCTATCATTTTATCTTTCTCGCGGTCTTTTAATCTCTGGGTCTCGGCAATTTCTTCTGCTGTTTTTAGCCTAATGGAATTGCGTTCCATATCCAGCTGTCTTTGCATGGCCAGCTCGATATTGCGGTTTTTTTCTTCCAAATCATTGGCTCTCTTGCGCAGGTCCAGCTCTATCTTTTGGTATTTAGTCCGCTCAGTTGCTACAATAGATTCACTCAGCGCCTCGCTGATTTCTATGACATTACCACAATTTTTACAAGTAATATTTGCTGCCATATCCAGTTGGTGGATTTCTGCGCCACCTCCACCAGTATACCCCATTGCCAAGACACAGCAAGTGGTTTATCAAAATAATAGTTTTAGTTATCTAATTTTTGAGTCATCAAATATAAATTTAATTCCAAACTGGGACAATCCAAAACAATTTAAAGAGGTAATGAAGGCTGAAAATTGTATCTTTGGTACTAACGGGGGGTTTTATGACAAGCAAAATAAACCCATTGGCTTGGTAATTGCTGATAACCAAATTCTAAACTCTGGCCAAAACAATAGATTATTCAATGGCTTTGTGTCTGATCAGGGAATTAGCTATGAGCCACCCGTAATGGCCAGGTGGGCAGTCCAAACCGGTCCCATGCTCTGGAACGATAATCTCCAAATCAAAATAAATACTACAAATGACAAATCGGCCAGACGTGGAGTGGCAATATTGTCTACCGACAACAAATTATATTTTGCAATTTTTTATAATGCTTTGGCCCCTGTCTTGGGTCCATATCTCAATGATTTACCTGAAATATTAAGATCTTTAAATATTTCAATAGAATCGGCAATTAATTTGGATGGAGGTAGAGCATCTGCTTTTTATGACGGTAAAGTATTTTTGGAAGAATCCGACCCCGTAGGAACTATTTTATGTGCCAAATAGTGTAAAATTGCACTTAAGCGCCTATAGCTTAATGGATAAAGTACTGGTCTTCGAAACCATTGATGAAGGTCCGATTCCTTCTAGGCGCACTATAAGTGTGATAACATTAAACAATGAAAAGATACTTTCTGCTAATCCCCGCTTTGTTAGTATTGGTTTTAGTAAATTTCAAACAGCCTATTTCGTGTGCCAACTCAATCAGCTGTATCAAAAATCTCAATACCGAGATTGAAAATGGAGCAGTCGGAGTTTTTAACAGCCAAAAAATAGTACCACCTGAAATTAATCCGGTAGCGGTGTTGGGAGATATCTCTCCAAGCGCCACACCCGGCGAAAAACACATTTATGTTAATTTGGCCAACCAAACTCTGTATGCTTTCCAAGGAAAAGATCTGTATATGCAAACCTTGATCTCGTCGGGAAAGTGGGGCCGGACACCTACCGGCGACTTCACAATTTGGACTAAATTACGTTCCACCCGTATGTCCGGGGGTAGAGGATCCGATTATTATAATTTACCCAATGTCCCCTTTGTGATGTTTTTTTCCAATGCCGATGTCCCCGCCACAGCGGGATTCAGTTTCCATGGTACTTATTGGCATAATAACTTTGGTTATCCGATGAGTCATGGGTGTATCAACATGAGAATTACCGATGCCGAAAAACTTTATAACTGGGCGGAAAATGCCGCTGTTACAATTTATGATAACTAAAATAGTAATAATTATATTATCGATAATGGGCCTAGTTTACTTTTCTTTGCGTCCATCTTCCCCGCAATTACCCACAGCGCCATTGGTCAAAACAAGCTCTCCCACCATTGTAGAATCTCCGGACGGAAAAGCCAGGCTGACTATGAAGAAGACAATATCCAACAGCTTGGTTAACTATACTTTCAGTGTTGATAAGCCGATATTTTCAAAAACCATAGCTTCCACAAATACAATCTCTATTCCCCACAATACTTGGTCTCCGGACAATAAATATATTTTCCTAAAGGAAAATCTGGGTAAGGAAACCAACTACAATGTTTTATCAGTTAGCGGAAAAGAATTGATAAATGTTTCCAGTCTGTTTAGACAAAAATATCCTGATTTAAAATTAGTAGAGATTACCGGTTGGGCTGCACCAACTTTATTAATACTAAATACTCAGAAAGCTTCATTTTGGTTTAATGTAACCAATCAGTCTTTCATCTTGCTTTCTAGCCTATAGTATAGTATACTATAGGTTATGATACCCAGCTTAATTTCAATGATTCTGGTCTCCCGCAGCATATCGTTGGCCAACCGCTATCCGGTGCCTTATGTAAACGAGGTCTTTAAGTACAATATTCTCTTGACGATCAAGTATATGGGGACAGAATTTGAGCTCAAACCCGGTGAACAATTTGCCTTTCATGGTAAAGGAGACAAGACCGCCAATGCTAATTTTGGCTATAACCAAGGCTTCAAATCAGACGGATACCTGACGGGCGATGGGGTTTGCCATTTAGCCTCGCTGATGTACATGGTCGCCAAAAATGGCGGACTTGAGGTATACGCACCCTCAAATCACAATTTTGCCGCTATTCCCGGTATTCCCAGTGAGTATGGTGTGTCTATCTATAGTGGGACTCCCCAGAACTTATATATTACCAACAACAAACCGTATCCTATTAAGTTTGTATTTGACAATAGAGGTGACACCCTGACACTAACTATTAAAGAAAGTTTTACCGAAGCTTTCCAAGCTGACTGGATCGTGAATAGAGACAGATATAATTTGTTGGCCAAATCTCTTTAGGTTTTTGCTGTGGACGGCCACAACTTGTGGTGTGACTAAATCGGTTTTGGTTAAAACAATTATCTGGGGTTTATTATTCTTGAGTTCGTTTATAATTATTTTATAATCTTTAACCACATCTGACGATTCGCAGGATATACAATGAAAAAGAAGACTGACTTTTTCTATATGTTTCAAAAACTTTATTCCCAGGCCGCGACCGAAAGAGGCACCTTCAATAAGTCCCGGAATATCGGCAATAATCTGACCATTAAGAACTCCCAAATTTGGCTCGAGAGTGGTGAATGGATATGCTCCAACGACTGCATTGGAATTGGTTAGAGCATTAAGTAGACTGCTCTTGCCGGCATTGGGTAGGCCGATAAAGCCGTATTTAGCAATTAATTTTAATATTATTTTGGCATCAATGGATTCTCCGGGTAGTCCGGACTGAGCTCTAAGATTGCCTCCCTTGCCACCCAAACCCCCTTTGCAAATTAGTTTTTCCTCTCCAACTTTGTCAAATTCGATTTCATTGATTGATGTACCTACCGGGACAGTCAAATAGAGATTTTTGCCACTCTTGCCTGTGGAGTCATTATCGCCACCCCTAGCTCCATCTTCTGCTTTTAATCCGGTTATACCCACATATTGATTGAGAGCGGACAGGTCAGATGTGGCTGTGGCATAGACATCACCGCCTCGCCCGCCGTCACCGGCGATGTGGGCGCTCTTAAAAGCCTTGACGGGGGCATACTTCCCCGCTCCCCCATGCCCAGCCGTAATCTTGATTTTTATTTCATCCACTAACATATGGATCATTATAGCTGTATTTATTGGTTTGAAGACATCCCACCTCCGAGGTGGGCTTACTAGATGTCCTAAGTCAGGAAATATCTTTATTTTCTAGTATGGCCGCCGTATTAATAATGTTCGCAATGGGAATGTATTCAAAACGGGATTCGAAGATTTGACTAATAATTAAAGATATAGTATACTATAGGGTATGAACGAATCTGAGGAAAAACTAAAAGAAGGGTGTAGACTTATTAAAAGAGAAACTCATGAATTGTTTCGGCGTCCTGAAGATGGTAAGTTGTTTGTCAGAGACACGGACTTGACCTTTGACTTTGGTACTCCAAACGCACTCACACAAGCTCTCGACACAGCTGAAGAGGCCAATGATTCCGAAACTGGTTGCGCCGAATGCCCTTTATATCCTCAGTGTTTACCCACTCCATGTGTATTAGCAGAAGATACTACACTTGTTCCAGCCCAACTCACTTCACTTGATTAGACAAATGGTTAAATTTTGAAAGGTGTCCCCTTTCAAAGAATAATTTTATAAACCGTGTGGCCGTGGCGTTTGGAAATCTTTTTGAATTTTAATTTATTTTGTTTAGCGATTCTTTTTATTAGTTGGTTTAGACGGCTAACCACTACAAACCAAAATTCTCCCCCGTGATTTAAATGTTTGACAGGTTCTAATATAAATTCATTTATTATTGCCTCTTCGCCGATCTTGGCAGGTATATTTGAAACAATTAAATCAAAATATTGATTTTTAAACTGTTCCAAGCCAAGACTTGGGACAACTACGGCGTTTTTGATGTTATTCTTTTTGAGATTAATTTGAGTATATCTGATAGATAAGAGGTTTGAGTCAGAAAGTGTGACCAAAGCATGGGGTGATTTGTGGGCTAAAACTATACCAATAGGTCCATACCCGCAACCCAAATCCAGTATAGTCTTGGGATTATGCAATTCAACTGAACGGATCAATAAATCCGTTCCGTGGTCCACGTCAAAGCTGGAAAACAAGTTTGTGGCAATATCAAATTCAAACTTGTGTCCGTCATGGGGATATACTATGGTTTTTTTGTAATAAGGATCCATGTGGGCTATTATATACCGATGGATGAAATTACCCCTGACACACCGGAGCAAAAATTGATTGTAAATATATTTGGTTTGATTGCCAAGCTTGGATATACGGGTGAAGAAAAATATGACAAGGTGTCGATCGTGCAATCGGGTATTTTTAGACTGGTGGTTGGTGAAATCAGAACAGATCAGTTGGGCTTGGCGGTTACATATAATATTTCTTTCGGTCCACATAACAAACGGGGATTAATCTTTGGAGAATATTTGGAAGATGTGTTGATTCACATAGTGGGAGTAAACAGAACCGGTGGTCAACGGTCAGGTTACCGGGAATGCAGTATAAAAATCTTGTTATGCAATCCGGATACCACGATCAAGGAAACAAAATGGTATATTTTGAAAACCAACAAGGATGATAAACAAACTACTCAAGGATTATCATGGCTTGACTGCCAATCCCTAATCACAACCGATCAAGCCCTGGCTTTACTCGAAGTCTTAAATAAAAGTTTTTAGGGTGGAAGACGGGTGATGATCCCGCGACCTCCAGATCCACAATCTGGCGCTCTACCGTTGAGCTACATCCACCAGGATACTCAGCCTATTTTACACTAACGGGATACAATTTATCCAAATACTCGCTCAGCATGCGGGTAGTGCTGAATTGATTGATAGCCATGTCCCGGGCATTTTTCATATGACTCTGCCACTGATCGGGCCGATGGTAATACATGGGAACAATATCCCGCTCCAAAATATCCAAAATATTTTGACCTAAATTTTCATTTTCCAAAATCCAGCCCAGCCCATAAAGCTCAGCTTCATCCACCCAACCGTCCCTAGTCGAACAAGGTAAAGTTCCATTTAACGCAGCCTTCATACCACTGGTGCCGCAGGCTTCAAAACCGACAATGGGGGTGTTGAGCCAGACATCACAACCCGATACCATGTGTTTTGCTATTTCAAGATTATAATTGGGAATATAAACGACTTGATCTCCAATCTTAGTTTTGATTAGATTTAATAATGTGTCGAGCATTTCATGACCTTTGACATCACTCTCATGCGGTTCACCGGAAAAGATTATTTTTACCGGCAGTGTTTGCAGGCGATCAAGGTTCTCGAGAATTGCTAAGGGGCGTTTGTATTCTACAAATCTTCTGGCCCAGCCCAGAACTAAAGTCTTTGGATCCCAGCCAAAATCTTTTATTAATTTTTGTTTTTGTCTTTGATGACCGGAAATTAAGTTTTCTCCAACTTGGTCCCAAGTTTTGAGATGAATACCATTGGTAACGGCAATCATGGGATGATCAGTCCAAATTTCAGCGGCTTTTTTGGCATGCAATTTACTGACTGCATTAATTTTTTCCGACATCCGTAACGAAAGCATGGTCATGGAAAAGGTTGAAGATTCTTGGACCAATCCCAGCTTTACAACTTCGGCAACCGGTACTCCCAATTCTTGAGCGTAACCTGCGAGCATCAGAGCGACCAAATCATTACTGCAGACTTCGCGGCCGGCGGCAACCAGAGTGTGATTGGTAAAAATAATTCTTTTGCGGGCAATGATAATGGCTTCTTCAAAACCAATTTTGTGCTCTTGCATTTCGTGACGGATCAACTCAAGTGCCAAAAAAGCCGAATGACCTTCGTTGAGATGATAAGCAATCGGGTGAATTCCCAGCGCTTCTAAGGCTCTTAATCCCCCAATGCCCAAAATAATTTCTTGCTTTAATCGAGTTTCTTTGTCCGTAGTATATAGCTTGCCACTACAACTCAGTAGATATACTGGAATTACCCCAACCATATGTTTATATACTTTTACTCTAATATCTTGATCCTGAATCGGGACATCTATTTCTAAAACTGGAGAAAGCCTAGTGTCGCCATACATTAAGCCTACTGCGACCACAGGTAAATTTTGATCTGAAGCTTCTTTCAAATAATCACCTGCGAGTACACCTAATCCACCTGCATATGTGGAAACATTTTTATCAAAGGCGTATTCGGCGCAAAAGTAGGCAATAGGTCTTTTCATACCTGTCTACTCCTTTGCTCAGGCTGACCGGAGCGTAAGCGCCGGTATTGCAAACGGTATTTATCCAGCATTTTTTCGATTTTTTCATGGCCGATTTTGATGCGTAGCATGTCCACCGCATGCACCGCGTCGTAGATATCTAATTTGTGGACCAATTTGAAGGCTGCGTCCCGCCAAAGAATTGCGGCCTCGTATTCCCCATTTTTGGCGGACTTCTTTTCCAACTCATTCATTATTTTGACAAAAGCCTGAAATTCGTCACTTGAAGCCCGGTCCAGAAACGGAACTTGAACATTGGTCTTTTGGTCCAGAGCAAGTTTACGGACTTTGTTGGTCCTCTGCCACTCAAACGCCAAATCCACAATTTGCTGATATAAATTCTCGGTTTGAGAATTTTTGACAATCTGCATCAGTTGATAAGCCCCATCTTCGATCATTTCCAGACTCCACCAGGGTTTGGCCGAGGCCCAAAAATAGTGATCGCTCGCTGAGGCAATATCCATTTCGGATTGCTTTGAAGCTAAGACAGATTTGTTTACCAAGTCAAACAATTTCCACTGCAGGTTATGGATGGGATTTTGGGGATCTTTCCAAGATACAAACTGGACACCCTGCTCAATATCCTGCTCACTACTAGCCCAAGTGGAAATAACGGGTGTCACTTGATTAATACCTGAATATAAATTAAGTAGCTGGGAAATAGTAACCAAATTGAATTCCGGAATATTAAATATTTCAAATAATAACTTTTCTAAACCCGGGCGGTGATGCCCAAAAGTTTCACCATCCATGCCGGTCAGGACAAAATTTGGCTTGGTCAACTCCTCGGACATGGCCTCTTTTAAAGATAGACTTTTTCTAAAGACGGAGCTCATAATCAGATTGCTTAATCTTCTTTCACGGAAAAAGACTTTGAGATTATGATCATGAATTTTATATAAGTTGTTGTTGGCGGGCAGAGACAAACCTTGGTCGTAAGCGATTTCGTCCAAAATAATCCAAGAGTAACCTAAATTTTCTAATATTGGGACTAGTTTTGGGTGATAGGCCATCTCGGGCGGGAAAAATCCCAGAAGCTTGAGATTATCTCCCAAATAATGCCTGAGAGTCTGTTCATTGGTCTGGATTTGTCTGATAATATCAACTTCGTTTAAAAACGGTAAAAGGGCATGATACTTTGCTGACCCTGTAAACTCAATTCTGCCTAATTCACCGGCTTTTTTCAAATCTGAAAGTAAATCGTGATAATGATATTTGTCAAATAATTCCAACAAAGCTCCGGTGACATTAAGAGTTATCTGGCAAGAATCAGAATTCAAAATGCCTTTTAACAAGGGACGGTAAGATTGATTGACCACCGCTTCCAAAATATCCGGCTGTTGGCCGGCCGGCTGGTAGATGTGAAGAAAATTGGCCCAATTCATGAATTGTTTTTTAAATCAATGGCCCGCGTGTAAAGCTCCAGGTATTTTTTGGCTGATTTGTCCCAGGAAAAATCCTGTTCCATAGCCCGTTTGACTATCCGGTTCCAGACATTTGTATTTTTATAGGTTTCCAGGGCTCTGACTACAGCCGTCAAAAAACTCATACCGGAATAAGTCCTGAATGAAAAACCGGTTCCTACGCCTAAAGTCGGGTCATAGTCCACGACCGAATCGGCCAAGCCGCCTGTCGCCCGGACGATGGGAACACTGCCATAGCGCATGGCTTCCAGGGCCACTATCCCCCCCGGTTCAAAGCGGCTGGGAATGAGGATCATATCAGCTCCGGCAAAGATTTTATGCGGTAAATTGGGATCAAAAAGTAAATGCGTACCGACCATGTCCGGATAAACTTTTTCTAAATTGAAAAACAAATCGCGGTAACGGTCATCGCCGCCACCGCAAACCACTAATTGAATTTGGCATTCGGTCAGCAAAAAATCAATAGTTTCCTTAATCAAGTCTAAGCCTTTTTGGTCATCTAAACGGCCGACTATTCCCAGAAGCGGAAAACGGGAATCGGTCTTGAGATTGAATTCTTTTTGCAAAGCAATTTTATTTTCTTTCCTGGGACTGAGATTGTTGGCGGAAAAGTGAATGTTTATGGTGGTGTCGGTTTTGGGATTGAAATCCTGATAATTTAGGCCATTGAGGACACCATACATTTTGCCACGCAGTTCTCTAAAAAGGTTGTACAACTTGGGCGCATATTCTTCCGTCAGTAATTCCCGGGAATAAGTTTGTGAGACGGTATTGATGAGATCGGCGTGAATAACACCCCGCTTAAGAGCGTTTTGTTTGATAAATTGGTCGGAGAAGAAAGAAGTCAGTTCTCTTTTACCATCGTCAAAATCCATTTCCGAAGCGTGATCAAAATCAAAAAGACCCTGATATAAATTATGAATGGAAAACAGGGTGGCAACATTTTTTAATTTCGGGTCATCAGCATAGAAATTCTTTATGTAATTTGGCAAATATCCGGTATGCCAATCGTTGACATGAATCAGATCCGGGACAAAATCCCCCTGCTTGATAAATTCCAGAGCGGCGCGGCTTAAAAGGCCAAAGCGGATATGGTCGTCGGAGTAATTATAAACATTGGCCCGCTTTTCATAATATTCCATATTTTCCAAAAAGTAGATATGAGGATCATCCTTGTTTGCTTTTTTGAGAGTTTTGACATTGCAAATTAATTCTATTGGATTTGAAGAATCGGATTTTTCACCGGTTGGAACCCGCAGGCCGGTAATGACATTGGCAGGCCGCAGAAGCAAGCTGTCTATTATGCCGTATTTCGGAGTAAAAATACGGACATCTACGCCTAATTTATACAAAGCCCGGGGTAAAAACAGAGATACTTGGGCCAAACCGCCCACGCTGGAAAAAGGAGCCACCTCAGCCGTGACAAATAATACCTTTAGAGATTTTGCGCCCATATAATATATGTTAACATATATTATATGTCACTAGTAGTTGTGGGCATGGGTGGATCTCACTTGGCAGCGGATTTACTAAAAATCCTCAAGCCGGAGCTGGATATTATTGTCCACCGTGATTATGGTTTGCCAGCAAATATTAAAAATAGACTTATAATATTGAGTTCGTATTCGGGTAATACCGAGGAAGTTTTGGATGCATACGATAAAGCCGCTGGTCTAAACAGGGCTGTCATTACCATTGGGGGCAAACTTTTGGAAAAAGCCAAACAAGATAATGTGCCTTTTGTTTTGCTGCCTGCCGGCCTTCAACCCCGCGACGCGATTCATTTCTGCCTTGTGGCTTTATATGAACTTTTAGGAGAAAAATTGGAATTGCCAGAAATAAAACCCGCTGATCCAATTGAAATAAAAGATCGTATACCTCTAATCTACACATCAAACAAATTTGAAGCCTTGGGCTATATCTGGAAGATAAAATTTAACGAGACCGGGAAAATCCCTGCCTTTAACGATACCTTACCTGAGGCTGATCACAATGAAATCAATGGCTTTGCCAAATTCAAAAATTTCTATGGCTTGTTTATCACTGACAAATCCGATCATCCCAAAATTATTAAGCGCATGGAAATAACGGCCAAACTCTACAATGAAATAGGCATACCAACCAAATTTATTGAATTAACCGGCTCTGACACTCTTCACAAAATATTTAATTTTCTAGCGCTAGCCAATGCCACAGCTCTGGCCACAGCCAAGCTTTACGGTCTAGATCCGGTAGCAGTACCCATGATTGAGAAATTGAAAAAAGAGTTATGAATAAACCAAAGATTATCGTAAAGAATGTTGCTATATCTCTGATTTCTAAAGGTGGAAGCGATTATCTATCCCTGACAGATATGGCTAAATCAAAAAACTCTGAATTTCCGGCTGACGTAGTGAAAAACTGGCTAAAAACTAGGTTTACAATTGACTTTATGGGTATTTGGGAGCAAATTTACAACCCAAATTTTAACCTGGTCGAATTCGACCAGTTTAAAAAAAATGCAGGAGTGAATTCATTTGTCCTTAGTCCTGAAAAATGGATCAAGTCAACTAACGCTATTGGTATACGGTCAAAATCAGGAAGATATGGAGGGGGTACTTTTGCACACAAAGATATTGCTTTCGAATTTGCTTCATGGATAAGCCCAGAATTTAAATTATATTTAATTAAGGAGTTTCAACGTCTTAAAGAGCAAGAAAATGAACGTTTGGAACTTGGATGGGATCTTAAAAGAGCATTGACTAAAATTAATTACAGGATTCATACAGATGCAATCCAGACTCATTTAATTCCAAGTAGATTATCAAAAAAAGAAATTAATATTGTTTATGCCAACGAAGCAGATGTTCTTAATGTGGCATTATTTGGCAAAACAGCCAAAGAATGGCGGGATGAAAATCCTAAGAATGAGGGTAATATCCGCGACTATGCGGATGTAACTCAGCTCGTAGTCTTGGCAAATTTGGAAGGAATAAATGCCGAGCTTATCAAGCAAGAAATTTCACAATCACAAAGATTACTCAACTTAAACCAAATAGCTATCTCTCAAATGCAGTCTTTAATTGGAAACGCAACAATAAAGAAATTGAAAAATAAGTTATGATACAAAACCAATTGAGTCAAATTACAAAAGAAATAATCAAAAATAATGTTTATCTTTCTTTGGCGACAGCAACTAAATCTTCTCCTTGGGTTGCTCCTTTGTATTACGCTGTTGACGAAAAATTTACTTTTTATTTTATTTCTCAGTTAGACTCACTTCACACTAAACACATATTAAAAAATCCGCAAGTTGCATTTGCAATATTTGATTCACATCAAAAAGAAGGTACTGGAAATGGAGTGCAAGGTTCTGGAAAAGCATATTTATTAGACCAGAAAGAACTGTCTGAGGCATTCAAGTGGTATCGCACAACATATGTCGAAATGAAGCCGGAATCTTTCAAATCTCCTGCTCCTTACCGTTTCTTTAAAATTATTCCAGAACACTTTTATATGTTAGATCCGGATGCTCCGACAGATAAGCGAGTAGAAATAAATTTATGAAAAAAATAATTTGTTTTGATTTGGATGGAACGCTCACCGAGAGTAAAACGGATATTGATTCAGAGATGGTTGACCTTTTGGCCCAACTGCAAAAAATCAAGAAAGTGGCGGTCATTGGTGGGGCTTCATTTAAACAATTTCAAAAACAGTTCTTGAGTCACTTAAATTATTTTGAAAATCTTTTTATTTTGCCTACCTCAGGCGCAAGTTTTTATAAGTATGAGAATAATAACTGGACACCAATTTACCAATTGAAACTAACGCTGCCAGAAAAAACCAAAATCTTTGAGGCCTTTGAAAAGACTTTTAAAGATATAAATTATCGGCATCCAGCCAAAACTTATGGTGAAATTATTGAAGACCGTGAATGCGAAGTAGTTTTCTCAACCCTGGGACAGAAAGCCCCGCTAGCAGAACGGTTGGCTTTAAAATATGACCGCCGGTCAGAGATTGTGGAAGTACTTCAAAGATACCTACCTAAATTTAAAATTTCACTTTCAGGAGTAAATTCGATTGATGTCACTAGAACTGGAATAGATAAAGGTTATGCTATTGAGCAAATGGAAAAATATTTCAAAGTCTCAAAGGAGGAAATGATGTTTGTGGGTGACGCAATTTATGAAGGCCGAAATGACTATGCGGTAGTCAGAACCGGAATTAATACGGTTAAAGTCACTGGTCCGGCTGAAACCAAGAAATTCATAAAATCTCTTCTAAACTAATCCCGGGAAGAAGTCGGTTTTGAGGTTTTTGATACCCATGCTCTTGAGTAATTCTTCTGTAGCAGTAACCATATTATGTGGGCCGGATATGTACCAAGCACGAGATTGGTAATCAAAAATATTTTTAACTATTGTGTCAGCATCTAAATGTCCCGTAACGGAAGTATTGATATAAATAGTCTTGACATAATCAAGAACATCTTTATAAACGGCTTCGTTGGCTGTTTTATTGATATATATCAAGTTAATGTCGCGAGTTTGTTTGGTATCAATTAAATATTTGATCATACTACGGTAAGGAGTAATGCCAATTCCTCCGGCTACAAAAACCAATTTGATACTTGGATCTTTGGGTAAGACAAAATCTCCAGCGAGTTGAGAAGCGACTATTGGGGTGTTTAGGGTGATTAGGGTTTTTTTAAAACTGCTGGGTTCCTCGTAATATTTTGTAGCCATGCGGATATCAGCTTCTGTAGGAGACGAAGCAATAGTCATATACCGGCGGTTACCCCTCGAGTCAGATTTTTGGACAGGTATTGTCCACTCGAGATATTGACCAGCCTGAAAATTTAATTTCGTCCTTGACTTGAAAATAAATTCATAAATATCAGGAGCTATTTGAACTTTGTCTTTAAGCGTCAAAATCAATTTTTCTTTTGAACTGACCAGATAAGCAAAGATATTACCAATAATCAGAGCCATTTCCGGACTGACACCCCGTAAACTAAATAATATTCCGACAAGTATTCCATAGACAATTTGCCAAATTTTGGCGGTTGGCGCTGTCAAGGGTTCTGTGAGCATGACAAAGGCAAAAAAGAACAAGGGGTAGCTGGTTATAAATCCTTTAAGTGAGTTGCCATTTAGCAAAATTGCAATTATTGAAACTAATATAAACGAGAAAACCATTTTACTCCGTCGCAATTTACGGGTAATCAATAAGCCTCCAAGCAAAATTATTGGTAAAGTATAAATACTAGCAATCCACCAACTGGCGTATCCGGTAATCACCAAGGCAGCCGCCACCGGATTAAAAATGTGCTTTTTGTTAATTGCAAATATATATTTAGACGCATTTGTGATTACTGCCGCAAAGGATAAATATACAAAATTATCTGGAGGAATAACCAAAGCTAATATTAAGGCCGAAATATAGACCGATTCAAGATTTGTCGGGGATTTAAAAATTAATGAAAATATTTTGTTGGTGGTCCAACCTACTACAACAACAAACACTAACGACAATATATAATTTATTGGAGGTTGCAGAAATAATCCAAATATCGACAAAATTAGCAAAAAATACAACATCAATCGGTAAATGGTAATCTTGTCTAAATAATTATCAACAAATTTCATGCTAAAATTAAGTTTAACATGAGTCATCAAGTAATTTCAAAATTTGTAGCCAGTCTGAGTTGTGGAAAGACTCAGGCAACTGAAGCTGTAGTTCCGTCTCATGACGCAGTGGCCAGATTGGCCCGGATTTATGAATTAGCCAGAAACGCCATTGACTATCGGGCCGAGCATTTGGTCCGCAGGGCTGCCATTGAGCGGATTTTGCGCCGGCAGATAATGTTTACTAAAGATAGCGACAGACTGGCCAATCTTCTCTTGCAGGAAATTCATTGGGCAGCCTATATCAGTGAATCGGATTGGCAAACTGCTAATAGAAAAATATTATCCGACATATTGAAATCATATTTGGATGTCTGGGACGAACCGGAAATTAATCAAGACTGGCTTCTGGGCTTAATTTCTGCCCATATTGAAGATGCGCTCAGTCCAAACAAAGATTATTCAGAGTTTACCAACTTGGCATTCAATGTCTTAAGATCCAGAGTGGAAATAGAGGATCCGAATATAGATTTGTTATTGTTCGTAGCCATTGACAGGGTTTATTCTCAAGCTGATGAGGCTCAGATTGCTTATCATCTCTACCGGCTAGACAGAAAGCAAATGGGTGAGAAATCCATGACAGAGGTTTTACAAGCGTCATATTCAGCCTACAATCTGGCCAATCAAAAGAAAGGTTTAAATATTCTTAGCGCCTATGTGCGTAAACAGATGGGACCTTTGATTTTGCTTCGCGATTTGTACTTTAGTAATCCGGAGGAATTTCCCAAAGTGATAGAAAATCCTGAATTGTTTGATACTACGGCTCAGAAAGTACTTTCTGATCAACTGAAATTGGTCAGAAAAAGAATGAACACGGCCACATTTAGAAGCCTCCTGTATGTATTTTTGACCAAAATGATATTAGTATTGCTCTTGGAAATCCCTCTGGAAAAAATGCTCCGTGATGGTGGGACAAATTATGTCAGCCTGGGTATTAATGTCATTGTTCCAATTGTCGTGATGTGGCTGATTGTGGCTAATATTCACCTGCCTTCAAGAAAAAGTCAAGGCAGACTCTTGGACAGAGCCAAGCAGATTGTCTTTGACTTTGACACCGAAAGTCAGGCTTGGGAAAAGATTCATTCTTTGGTAAGGCCATTTTCAATTATTAAATATTCGGTATTCTACTTTTTTTATGCCTTGCTTTTCTGGCTAGTCTTTTATGCCATTTATTGGGTCCTGCATTATTTTGGGTTTACTTTCATTAGTATCGCTGTTTTTATGTTTTTCCTGTCGGTCGTCACATTCTTTGCTTACCGAATCCGTCAGCTTGCCTTAACTTATTCTTATTCACCCAAAGGCGAATCAGGTTCAGTCGGTTGGGATATCCTGACTCTACCTATTGTAGCTATGGGGGATTTATTAAGCCGCGGAGTGGCCCAACTCAATTTCCTGATTTTGATCTTTGACTTTATACTCGAAGCTCCCTTCAAAGTCATCCTAACTTTCATGGATAGCTGGGGCAGATTTTTGTCTTCAAAACGGGATGAGATTGTGGGTTGACGGTAAAATATAAATTTCTTGCTTGTAATTGGTGGTGTCGACGGCGACTAATTTTCCATGACCTTTGGCTATTGCCTGAATATCCCGGCAGGCATAGCAATTTTCGCGGCCGGATTGACATTTAAATGAATTTTCCTTCCGGGCTTTTTGAATTATTTCACCTTTGGTAACAAGTGTCCTAGTAGTTTCGTTGATATCTGGCAAGGGAAAAGATGTCAGACTGTCCTCACGGTCCAGATACCAATAACTGGTCCTGATATCAAAAGTCTTTAATATTCCACAGGCCAAGACTGCATAAATAGGTAACTGCATTGATTCAGCCTTTTCTTCATTCTTGCCGGTTTTGAAATCAATGACATGATAAGTTTCGCCATCTCTTTCTATCCAATCGAGTTTGCCGGTTAATATCAAATTATTTCCCAGATCAACTTTGGGAAAAGACGGGAGTGGTACCATCTCTGCCTCACGGAAATGCCCATTGGCCCAAAATCTCTCCAGCATCTCGAGCCCTCTAGATTTATACTCAGTCTCGTCATTAATAAATCCGCCTTTTTCTCCTGTTATCGTTTTCCATAAGAATTCATAAATATCCAGAAGTCTGTCTTTACTTCTTTGAACCACTGGTAAATTGATTAATTGATTAATTGCTTCATGTACTACTTGTCCAAGAGCAATAGCAGGATTAATGATCTGTATTTTTAGTCCAGAGGGCGCGCGGTAGACCGCTTTGTAATAATATAGCTGAGGACATTTTTCAAAATCAGACAACGAAGACGGAGAGATAAAGACAGCATTTGGATTGTAAGCCATATCAGGATTTCTTGACGAGCTTAGCTACATAGACAATTTCGCGGACTTCCCCATTTGGATCTTCAAAAGAATTCTGACCGGAGGCCCTAGCATAATCTGCCAGATACATAGACAAATTATTATTAATATCTTTCAAATGTTTTTTTAGCTCTGAAAGTTTTCCATCTAAATCAGCAGCTTGTGGCTGGCGCATGACTTGCTTTCTTGCTTGCCCCTTGGCCTTGCCAGCTGTCTTTGCCTGTTCTGAAGCCTCAAGGAAGCTTGGGTCATTATCCAAAAGGTCTTTAAGCATTTCCAAAAGTTTGGCTTTCTCCTCTTTGACCCGTTCCGCCGTTGACAGCGACGTATTGATCATGTTGGTTAAATTTAATAGCGTATCTGAATCCATGTCTATTAGTGTAGCCTACTTTTTATAATCGCACAAGTGTCATAACTTGTGGGCTCGGTGGGATTCCCTGCCCGCAAAGCTTCCCGCTTAGCGGGATGCAGGCGGGGAACCCACGACCGTTCCAGACTAAGTCTGGACTGCTCTAACCAACTGAGCCATAAAACCCTGTGAGCCCGGTGGGATTCGAACCCACGACCGTCTTCTTAAGAGGAAGCTGCTCTACCAACTGAGCTACGGACTCAATCTTGGGAAATATACCATTCAAGATATTTACGGTTACCAGATTTCTTGAGTCGTATTTCTTCCCGTCTGGCGTTAATTTTACTATTAAACCACTTCGAATACAAAAGTTCCCAATTACCATCAAGTTTTCCAGTGTAATGCGTGTTGTTTGAATTATGTTCAATAAGCCTACGATTTAAATTCACTGTAATTCCTATGTAATATTTATTGGAAATTTTGTTGAATAGAATATAGAGATACATATTTACGACCGTTCCAGACTAAGTCTGGACTGCTCTAACCAGCTGAGCTACGAACCCAATCCTCTTATTATATCAAGCTTAATGCTGCGGGGCTAGGATTCGAACCTAGAAATCATCTGATCCAAAGTCAGAGGTCCTGCCATTAGACGACCCCGCATCGATTGTAAATTTCATTGATCCACGCTTCTACTTTTCGATTCAGATTTGTACTACGAGACACCTTGACATATATTTGTCCGTGATAATCCCGGCCTAGATTCCTCCGATTCGTACGTAGAGCGGTTCTCTTATAGTAGATTTTATCAAAATGTACTAGTGAAAGTCCAATCTGATCTGACCAGTATTGACGAAACCTTTCGCGATCATCTTTATGGGTTTCGTGTATATAAATACTAAATATCAATTTTTCTGTTGGTACTCCTAAACAAATAGTGCACCACTTAATAAATATATTTACCATTCGAAAATCTGAATTGCTAAATTGAAGTCCCACGCTTGGACTATAGGATTTAGCCTTACTTCCCTCAGCCCAGTAAAGCATACAACCCATAAGCCATAAATCTTGCTTGTTTATTTCACCAACTTCTTGTTTTGCTTCATCTCTAATTTCTCTCTCAACTCTCAATCTTTGAAACCTTTTGGCCAGTCCTCCTCGTCTTGCAGCATCAAGTCGCTTTTGAGTAAGCCTGGTTATTTGTGGCGTTGAAAGACCAACAGATTTTAGCCAAATTGATATTGTAGACTTAGCTACCGGCACCTGTGTCATTATTTCTCGATATGAAAGACCTTTTCTTCTCAAACTTATGGCTAGATGTTTTTCAATATTTTTACTTATCACTAATACCTAGTTTATACGAACTAATTCTTGTATGCAAGGTATTTGTCAATTGAAATAAATCATTTTGGTGTAAAATAGGATATAACGCCCTTATAGCTCAATGGATAGAGCATTTCCCTTCTAAGGAAGAGATGCAGGTCCGATTCCTGCTAGGGGCACATGAATAAGAAATTTGTGGCTGGGGTACTGGCAACGATGACCATATCCTCTGCAGTCTATTTAAAAACGACTTACCAAGTATTGAGAGTAATCGATGGGGATACATTTGAAACAATTGAACATCAAAAAATCCGTTTAAGCGGGGTGGACACACCAGAACTAGAGCTTTGTGGTGGTAATGAAGCAAAAATTGCTTTAGAAAAATTGATACTGGGAAAACGCCTCTATATTAAAGTGTTATTTAACGATAAATACCGAAGGTTGGTATCGCGGGTATATTTAGACAACCAGGATATAGGTTTAACCATGCTTGCAAGTGGTAACGCTTTTATTTCCAGAGTAGATCCGGGCGATAGAGACGAATACACTCTGAGTTCTAAAAAAGCACGAGATAAGAAGCTCGGAATATTCGGAATGCCTTGTACCCAAGAAACCAATATTAAATTTCCAAAGTGCGTTATCAAAGCTAACATTTCATCGAGCTATGGTGATCGATTGTATCGATATCCGGGATGCAAAGAATACAATAATACCATGGTTCAATTATATTTAGGAGAAAATTGGTTTTGTACCCAGGAGGAAGCGGAAACGGCGGGTTTTACCAGAGGTCCAGATTGTAAAAACTAGTTATCTTCCGGAAAAGGGGGTAAAAACTCTTCACCGTCGGTGGGCTTGGCATTGGTAGATTTGAGCCATTCAATATAATCGCAACCTGTGGCTTTCTTGGCTTCACGGTCCCAGCCTGAAGTACTACACTTCTTCATCTTTTTACCAGCTGCAGTAGTATACAAAACTAGAGGTTCACTGCACTTAGGACATTTTTCATCCAGGGGTTCACTGGTGCCATTAATCCATTCAATATAGTCACAACCGGTGGCTTTTTTGGCTGTTGCATCCCAAACCGAAGTACTACATTTCTTCATTTTTTTGCCAAAGCGGGTAGTTTGTAAAACTAAGGGGGCGTCACACTTGGGACACTTTTCATCCAAAGTCTGGGGTTCCGGCACTATCCACTTGACATAATCACAACCTTCATTCTTATGAGTTTCCGGATTCCAGCTCCCTTTACTGCAACGTTGCAATTTCTTTCCGGTAGCAGTTTCTGATATTTCAGAGAGAGGTGATTGGCATTTCGGACATAAGTCTTTCATCAGACTATGATATATAATCTACAGATAATGTCAACTATTAAATTTTTAGGTGCATCAGGTACTGTCACAGGCTCGTGTTATGTAATTTGTTCTGACTCAGGTACCCAAATCATGATTGATTGCGGCATGTTTCAGGGTTCACATTATCTGACAAAGTTAAATTACGAAACAATTGATATTGATATATTAAAGTTAGATGGGATAATCTTAACTCATGCCCATCTGGATCATTCCGGCCGATTGCCGTTACTTGTTAAAAACGGCTATAAAGGCCCAATATATGCCACAGAAGCGACCATTGATCTGACCAACCTGGTTCTTTTAGATACTGCCAAAATTGCTAAAGAAAATCGTGATAGATCCCCATTGTATAGTGAAACTGATGCTGAATTTACCGTCCAAGCCATGAAACCGGTTGCTTATCACCAAGAAGTTAAGATTAAAGATATCACAATAATCTTTCGGGATGCCGGACATATCATGGGGTCCTCCAGTATTGAAATATATATGGAAGGTAAAAAGGTTGTCTTTTCCGGAGACCTCGGTAATTATCCCGAAGATTTGCTTGCGCCTACCGAAATGATAGATCGTGCAGATACTGTGGTCATGGAGGCCACCTATGGTGACCGTATTCATTCATCACAGGACATTAGGCAAATTCTGACCAATGAAATTAGCGCAGTGGAAAGAACAAATGGTACATTATTAATCCCCGCTTTCTCCATAGAGCGGACACAAGAACTATTACATATTCTGGATCATTTGAAAAGAGAAAGGCAAATATTGCCCGAGACGCTTGTGTATCTAGATAGTCCGATGGCCATTAAAGCGACAGAGATTTACAAAAAATACCGGTCGCTCTATAGTAAAGAATTACAACAACATGTAACTACAGATGATCCATTTGATTTCCCCAGTCTACATCTGGTTACCCATGCTGAAGAAAGTAGAAATATTTGGCAAACGGCCGGGGCAAAAGTTATTATTGCAGGCAGTGGCATGCTCAATGGCGGCAGAATTGTCAGGCACTTGCAAAATTATTTACCCATGCCAATCACGCGTCTGCTATTTGTTGGTTTTCAGGCGCAGGACACATTGGGTTTCCGGTTAATGGCAAAGCCGAAAATAATAAAAATCCACGGACAGACTATAGAAGTTCGGGCCACTATCAATAAATGTTCATCTTTATCCGCCCATGCGGATCAACCCAAGCTTCTGCGTTGGCTAAATGCCATGAGCGGAGTAAAACAAATATTTTTGGTTCACGCTGAAGATAAGTCCCGGGAAGTATTTGCCAAGTTGATAAATGGCGCTGTCCTGCCAAAACTTCATGATGTACGAAATCTTTTTTGATATAGAAGTCAAACATTGGTTTGATGAAGGCGGAATTACAGAACTTTCCTCCTTGGGAGTTTCTATCGTTTGTATGTATGTCCGGCCGGAAAACAAGATGTATTCCTTTTTTGAAAAAGATTTTGATCAAATGTGGAAGTATTTTCGAAGAGCTGACCGTATCATCGGCTTCAATACTCTAAAATTTGATATTCCTGTTCTGGCTCCTTACGCTCCACCCGATTTTCCAAAGCTTAATCACTTTGATATTTATAATGAAATAAAAAATGCCAATGATGGTTTTGCCGCCTCGCTAAACGCAATCGCCAAGGGTTGTTTAAATCTGACAAAAAATGATACCGGTGAGAATGCTGTCAATTATTGGCAAAAAGGCGATCCTGAAAGCCTGATGTTGCTTGAAAAATACTGCCGGATGGATGTTGAACTGACCCGTGATGTCTATGACTATATCATGACCAATAAGTCTGTAAAATATATCGACCGCTGGAACACCCCCCGCGAATTCCCCCTCGACTTCTCATATCCCAGTAATTCTCCCCCTATTTCCCAACCAAGCCTTTTTTAAAAGGCCTGGCCTTTCAAAGTTATCCACAGTATATAATACTAATATGCCTGCAAAAAACTCGATAAAGGAATATCGCGAAAATGCATATTATCATATTTATAATCGTGGGGTAGAAAAACGGTCTATTTTCATAGACGAACAAGACTATGCAGTATTTATTTCATACCTAAAAAACTATTTGTTGGTCAAAGACGGCGATTTTCTTCAGGATACCATCTCTGATCCAATGTCTACTCCAAAACAAAAATCAGATGCTCTAAGATTACTCAAATTAAACAACTTTCACAACATCGTTTCCTTAATTGCCTATTGCCAAATGACAAATCATTTTCATTTTCTGCTAAAGCAGAAGCCCACCTGGGGCATGGACAGCTTTATGAATTCCTTAATGACTAGATATACTATGTATTTCAATAAAAAATATAAGAGAGTAGGACATTTGTTCCAAGGAAAATATAAAGCCGTATTAGTACGCACCGAAGAGCAGTTACTACATTTAACAAGATATATTCATTGTAATTCGGGCTCAAAAGGCCTGGCCTTTCAAAGTTATCCACATTCCTCATACCTTCAATATATTTCAGATAAACATGTGGATTGGGTTAATCCTGAAGAAATTTTGGGTTATTTTACTAAAACTGGATATAATTCATATGCCAGTTTTGTAGGTGATAATAATGGATATGATTCGATGATGTTTATTAAAGGCCTGACTCTAAGTGAAGATATGCAATAAAAAAAGGCCTGGCCTTTTGAGGTTAGAGCTTGCATTGGGTGATTTCGGAGAGCTTTTGCAGAGATTGTTCGCCGCTGAAGCGATTACCGGAGGCATCAATCCAGGTTGGGTAACCTTCTATCTTCTTTTCCAGACATAATTCGGTCTGTTGCGTACATTCTACATATGGCAAATATTGGACTGAATTACCAAAAAGCTTTTTCTGGGCTTGGCAATGTGGACACCAATAGGCCCCATACATTATCAATTTTTTTTCGGCCAGACATTTGGTAAAAGAATCCAAAGCAGGGTTGGATTTTGATGGACGGGATGCCAAAGCTATTCCTCCCACCAATAACAAAGTAACTAATAACAAACTAACGATAATTACTTTATTACTCACGGCAGCAGTCAACCATTTTGGTAACCAAATCTTCCATCGTCCAGGGTTTGTCTATCTTTGTGACATTCTTGGCATCTATCAATCCAAACTTGATACCCCAAAACATTGAATAGACTTGATAGGCCATCTTAAAAAATTTCTTGTCTTTGGTTTTGGTTCCGACCTCCAGAAGTCTCATTGTAGCTGCCAACAGGTGCTTTGAGATACACCACGTTTCACCCTCATTTTTGGGCATGAGCTTAGCCAAAAGCTCTTTGCGTAAATCACGAACTTCTGAAAGCATCTTAAGATAACTGTCATTTTTGGTCTTTTGCGAGGTAAAAAAGAAGTGTTCCTCCAAACTGATCAAGTTCATTACCGCTATGCTTAAGTCTTCATCGGTACTGAGATCTGCACCCTTTTTGTTTTTCAACTCCTCTACTTTTTTTAGAAAATCTGCTTGTGAAATCATACCAGTAGTATTATTACACCCAATATAATCATAATCAAGCCATCAATAATACCTAATTTAGTCATTTTGTCATTTCGCCATTTAGAAACTTTTTCAAACAGATCCTGCCGGCTGCCTAACCACAAGATTACTACCAAGGGTAAAATAAATATCAGGTTGTAATATATTAGATACAAAAAGCCTTGAAAATAAGTAGCTTTGTCATGTAATAAACCCAAGATCGTCAGATATGGGCCTCCGGTGCAGGGAAATTCATATAATCCCACTAGAATACCTAAGATAACAGCCGACGGTATAGAAGCTTTTTCGATAAACTTGGCGAGTTTTGAATGACTACTCTCAGGCATCGCAAGCTTAATGGGGAATTTCGGGAAGTAGTGATTGATAATATTCAGCACTCCGGCGGTAATAATAAATATGGCCCCGAATTTACCCAAAAATTTGGGAAATCCAAAGAAGGTCAGAGCCCGTAATATCCCAAGCCCGATAGAAATATAGATCAAATAAATGGCGGCAATATATGCCAAACCGATACTTAAAATATTGCTCCGGCTCTTTTGCAGACTAAATAAAAAGCCGATGGTCAGCAAGAGTACAGAAATCGCACAAGGATTGATACTGTCGACTATTGCCGCAATTGTGATAGTTGGTAATAACATATACGAATTTAAACTATTTTCTGGTTACTGTGTATGTAGTTTGATAATAAAGGAATGCAACCGGAGCTTCTTCTAATAAAAACTTCTGAAAATCCCGGTATATTTCCAAACGCAGTTTTGGATCAACCGTTTTCCTTCCCTCTTCCAGAAGTTTATCAATCCGTTTGTTATCCAGATGGGTGTTGTTCGTGCCTTGAGTCGAGTGCCAGAGATTATATTGATCCGGATCGGGGGGGGTGACTTGAGTAAGAATCATGGCAGTAAAATTCTCGGGAATACTATTTACAATCTCAACATTCACCTTTATCCCGGCTTTTTCCCAGTCTTGCTTCACACTTTCAGCTATATCGCTATAGACAGGTAATGTCGATAGTGTCAAAGTATC
>CAYITQ010000002.1:0-41549 GCA_964366335.1 uncultured Gammaproteobacteria bacterium | reverse complement strand
CCTGAACCTCCTTAATCACTTCTTTAATAACCTCTTTTTCGACAATTTTTTCAACAGGAACTTCACGGATGACTTCTTTCTCGATAATTATTGGTTGGAGTTGTTGGGGAGGTTCGGGAGATATGGGAGATTGGCCCTCCTTCGTCCCGATGTCCATCGGGACTTCGGCGGGTAAAGGTGATTGGGGTACTTCAATTGGTTGAATTGTGGGTTTTCCAAAATATGGTGATGGATCGATAAAACCAAGATAGCCATTGTTTACATCCAAATCGTTTGGTTTGATGGCAAAATGCAAATGCTCACCAAAGGCTGAACCGGTTTGGCCTGATAAACCGATAACGTCACCTGCTTTTACCTCCTGATCTTGGGAGACTTTTGTCTCTTTGAGGTGGGCACATAAACTTTGTCCCCACTCATGCTGAATAGTTACAGAAATTCCAAAGTCTCCATTGTCTCCAGACTGGATAACTTTTCCGTCCGAACTTGCGACCACTTCCGTTCCTTCCGGTAAACCATAGTCAACTCCGTTATGTCCGACAATTCCCCACTCAATAAATTTCTTTTTGATATCTTCATTCTCGGAAGTTGCTCCAAAAGCAAAACTCACAGGATAATCACCGTTGAAAGGAAGTCTCAAAGAAATACCGGCCATGATTCTAGTATACAACAGAAGGATGGCCAATTTCGCCCATTTTGGCCATCCCCGGACTTTTCTTCTTTGGTGACGACTCCGTCAGGTACCGTCTGGTATCTGACGGACAACCAATCTAGTATGAAGGTGTAAATAAAATATAAAGTTTGAAAGTAGCTTAGAGCTGATTGAGAAGATAGCAACGGTCTGGGGTCGCCACCACAAAAAAGTATTTTTTTATTTTGCGTGTACTGGCTGGTACACGCAAAACTATAAATAATTCCCCTTTTCCAAATAGCGAAAATTTCAGTGGGTAAGCGAACCCCGCGGAGCGGGGTGAGCCGATGAAGTGCGAGTCCCGAGCGAAGTCGAGGGACGAGCAGACGGAGACGGCAGGCAGTTTGGCGAAGCCCCGCGGAGCGGGGCTGAGCCCGCAGTCAAGCAAAGTTGCCGTGACATTCATTTTCCCCTTTGACCCCTTTTTCTGTCACGGCAAAGTAATTTCTAAAAATTACTGGTAAAATAGGTTCGAGCAATTTGGTACAATGGCTCACAAGAAATAAATGTCGAAAATTTGGTAGAATAGGAGTATGCAAAAATTATGGTGGATAGTCGGATTTGTAATTGCCACGCCTTTGACAATGTTGGCTACTTTCATGCTGTTGTGGTCTATTCCGGTTCCGGTAGCTGAACCGGTAAAAGTTTTGTCTGCCACTACCCAAATCCTCTCTCCCAAAATTATTGATTTTCCGTCTTGGGATTTCAAATTCGATATTGCAGATGGCCGGGGTCTGATTGTCACAAATTATCTCAAACGCTATAACTCACCCCTATTACCCCATGCCGAAGAAGTTGTCACTATTTCCGATAAATATGGCCTTGATTGGCGCCTTTTGGTTGCCATTGCTCAACAGGAATCAAACTTATGTAAAAGAATTCCCAAAGATTCATTTAATTGTTGGGGGTATGGAATATACGGTGATCTGGTGACCAGATTTAATTCATATCCGGACGGCTTGGACACCGTGGCTAGGGGACTCAAACGTAATTATCTGGATAAAGGCCTTAATACTCCCGAAGAAATTATGGCTAAATATACTCCGCCCTCCCAAGGATCTTGGGCCCGCGGTGTCAATCAATTTTTGGATGATATTCAATAAATATGGGACATTTTTATGATGATCCTGATTTTTCATATCAGGATTATTGGAAAAACCGTGACTACGAACATCAATGTGAAATCCTGGCAATACAAAATCTTTTAGACAGCCAGCACTTTAATAATGCTGTGGATATTGGCGGGGGATTTGGCCGGTTATCTCAATTGATTTCTAAATATTGCCGCAAAACGGTTTTAGTAGAACCATCTGCCAAACAACGGGCCCTGGCCAAAAAACTGTTGAAGGACACAAAGATTAAAGTTTTGGCGGGTTTGTCTGACAAAACCAAGCTTGAAGATTCATCGGTTGACCTGGCTGTATTGGTCCGGGTCATGCATCATCTTCCGGACCTTAATTCTACACTTGCCGAAGTCCACCGGATTTTAAAGCCCGACGGAGTAGCTATTATTGAATTTGCCAGTTCTCTAAATCTTAAATCCAGAATCATTAGCTGGCTTACCGGAAAGCCTATTCTTCCGGTTCCCTTAGACCGGAGACGGATGGCAAATATCAGGCAGGGGAGTATCCCTTTTGTTAATCATCATCCCATAACTTTTCAAAAGACTCTCATCAGAAACGGTTTTTCTATTCAAAAAATATTGTCTGTCTCAAATTTCCGGGGTTTAGCCATAAAATCATTGAGGCTTGAAAAGATACTTCAACAGCTTTTGGGAAAGCTCTATTTTGGCCCCAGTATATTCATACTTGCAAAAAAGGAAAGCCTGTAGTATAGTATAGACAGGTTTTGTGGTTTTGATTAATTTTGAGACTGCGAAATTTTTAAAGCGTCGGCATCGGGCAGGAGCCGGCGCTTTTTGATGCTATAATTTCGCTATTGCCCCCGTGGTGAAATGGTATACACGTACGCTTTAGAAGCGTATAGGGAAACCTGTAGAGGTTCGAGTCCTCTCGGGGGCACAAATTAATTAGCAAAAGAGTGAATGTTGTTTGGATGAATGTCTTGTAGTATTGTTTGTTCTTCGCGTGTATCTTTAAGTTCTCCCATAACTTCATCCATTTTAGTTAAAAATTCATCTCGCGTAGGTAATAGTCTAAGCTTATCGTTTAGTTTTTCTTCCAGCTTTTCTTCCAGTTTTTCTTCCAGCTTCAATTCGACGACTTCTTCGACAATTGCCTTTATTTTTTTTAGATCCTGTGTAGTTAATGCCATATATCTATTAAACAACATGTATAATGATTGTCAAGACTATGTTATCAATACTTCTTCTCACTCTAGCTACATTTGGAAATTATAAGGGGGCGTATGACCAATATATTTTGGCTAAAAACCAGTTTAGCCAATACAACACTGGCGCCACCCGCCAAGAAGCCATAGCCAAGACTCAAACCGTCTTAATTCAAAGAAACAGATTAATTATCGAATATTTGCAAAGTATAAATAGTGTCCTGACACCGGATATTAATCAGATTGTGATTGAACTGGAATCATGGGAAAAAGATGTGAAAGCGGCGGACACCGTCCCGGATATCAATAAAATATCCAAAAATTGGGAAAACAAGCTTGAAAAAATTACCAAGCTTAGTAACGCGGCGCGTGTTTTGATTTCCAGTGGAAGATTGGACTTATTACAAAACCAATTACAAACTTTTAGTTTTCCCGAGGTGGTTAATAAAACCAACTCCAAGCTCTATGAGCAAAAATTGCAGTTGGCCAAAAGTAAACGCCTGGAGGCAGAGAGTAAACTCGTCAATTGGCAAGAAAATTATTGGGGAATTGATAGCCTTTTTAGTTATTTACGAGAAAGCCAGGATGCACTGACTAGTGCGTCCCAACTGATATATGAAGTTACCCCACGGCCTTAGTTCTGTCTGGATGGCAATTCCGGCCGGAATATTTATTTTGGTCTTGGGTTGGTTTGTGTTTAGGCTTCCAGTTTTTAAATCAGCATCTATTATAAGTCCCGAAGGCAAGGGGATTTTTTCCCCTTCGCCTATACCATCTCCACTACCCAAATATCCGTTAAATGAACTGAATAAGCAAATAAGTGAATTTGTGGTTGAAGATCAATCTTTGATCATGCCGGTATTTGATAAAAATATTTTGTTGCCTTTGGAGTAGAAATCGTGTATGATACGGGTATGACAGATCAGAATAGGTATCTAATTTCCGGAATAATTGTGGTAATATTATTGGTGATAGGTACCGTGTTCGTTGTCAAAAAATTTGGCAACAAGAATTTGCCGGATGGTACAATCAATCAAAATACAAATACTACGGCGACATCGGCTGCAAATATGATAGACACAAATTTTAAACCCCAAGTTAAAATAAATACCTCAAAAGGGGAAATAATTTTGGAACTTAGGCCCGATTTGGCACCCAAGACGGTGGCTAACTTTTTGGCCAAATTTAATAGCGGCTATTGCAATAATCTGACTTGGCACCGGGTAGAAGATTGGGTTGTTCAGGGCTGTGACCCGGTGGGAAATGGGACGGGTGGAAATTCCAATTTACCCACAGAAACATCAGTTGAGCCCTTTGTGGTGGGTAGTGTGGGAGTGGCCCGCAAAGCTTTTCCCAAAGAATTCAGCAATGATTCTCAATTCTTTATTACCAAGAAAGATTCACTCTTTCTAAATAATGAATATACCTATTTTGGCAAAGTCATAGCCGGCATGGATGTGGTCAACAAATTGGCCATTGGCGACCTCTTTTTAGATACCACGGTCCTGAGCAAGTAATGGAATTTAATCTGGTTGTGCCTTGGGCAAAAATTAAAATTGAGTATGAGCACCTGGTAGAGCATGCAATCAAAGAAGCTGAAATACCCGGATTCCGCAAAGGCAAGGCTCCACGGAAAGATGTCGAAGACCGTCTAAATAAAAATGAAGTTTATAGCAAGGCTGTGGAAAAACTTCTTCCCGGAATTTATGCCGGGCAAATTAAAAAATTGTCTTTAAAACCTATATTACAGCCTAGAATTAAATTAGAAAAATCAGGATTGAACGAAGATTGGGAATTTTCAATCGTCACTTGCGAAGCTCCTGAAATAAAGCTTCCTGCAGATTATATAAAACAATTAACTATGCAAGACAAGGATAAGCGTTTTGTGTGGTTAGATAGCCAAATAAATGTGGTAATACCTGACATATTAGCTGAAGAAGAAGCCCATCACCGCCTGACGGCTCTGGTTGAAAACTTTACCAAACTAGGATTAACTACTGAACAATATTTGGCCTCAAAGAAAATGACTCCCGAAACGCTCAAGGCTGACGCTATTTCTCAAGCACGGCATGATTTAAAAATGGAGTTTATTTTGGAATCTGTCCGGGTGGACAACAAACTCAAAGACCGTAAAAATACTCTTGATTTCCTGATGGGTCTGGTATAATACGAGGCATGCAAACTACTAAGAAGTCCTATAGGTCACCAGATAGCTTCCTGGAGGCTTTACGCGGGCTTTCCCAGGATACTGCCTCAGAAGCCAAGATACAGATCCAAAAGGCTGTCACTGAGGATATTCCCCAGATGTTTGGCCTCAAGGGTAGCGGAGACCTCAAGGCCGGTCAGCAATTTTCTCTGACAGATATGGAACAGGCTGAAAAACAAGGTGAGAAGAAGGCGGAAAGGCGATTTGAAAACCGTCTTACCCAAGAGCGGACCATCTTTATTCAGGCTGAAGCCCAGGTTAAACAACAAATTGTCGCCATACAAGACGAGATAAAGATGATGGCCCGATCAGTGGGTGACCTTGGCAAAGAAGTACAGCTTGCTACCATGCAATCGGTTGTCAATCCTGGAGTGTATCACCGCAATTTCTTTGAGACCTTAAAGTCCCTGATCAAAAACCTGAGAATGAAGGTGACTGAGTCCAGAAATTGGTTGGCACAAAGTAATGCCAGAGCTGGCAAAAGAAAAGGTTTTTACTGGAACCAAGCCCAAAAATCAGGTACCAAATTCATGCTCTCTTCCGAGCGCTATATGGTCACAACCACGGGATAAATTGACATAGTACACTATACATAGTATACTATGTACTATGATTTCAGATACAAAGATCAGAATTCTTGGATATATTCGGACTAACGGTCAGGCCAGGGTGAAGGATCTGGCCGGACACTTGGAAATAGGTAATGTCGCCCTGCACAGACAACTTAAATCCCTAATTGAATCGGGGAAACTGACCAAATCCGGAACCTCTCCAAAAGTCTTTTATACTTTAGCCATAAAATCTCCTGACCAGGTCCAGGAAATTAATGAGCTTTTGGATAAATACTTTGCCTATGTTGATCCCACCGGGGTATTTTCAACCGGGATTTCCGGATTTCGGACTTGGTTAAAAAATGTCAGTAAATCTGATCAGGAAATCAGTCTCCTTTCCAGATATACCATAGACCGGGAAAATGTAAATTCACTTTTTTCCTCCGCGGGTTTCATCGATGCTACCAAAAATATATCCAAAACTTATGAGTCTGAGATGTTTTTGGACGGTGTTTATTATTTGGATTTTTATAGTCTTCCGACTTTTGGTAAAACCAGACTCGGGTCTATGATGTTGTATGCCAAGCAATCAGAAAACCGTGAACTAATCTGGCAAACAGCGGATGAATCCCGGGAAATCATTCATAAACTCATCGATTTATTGAAAATTGACGCTGTGGGTTATTTGCCTCATAGTATATTACGTAAAGTCCAATTTCTAAAAGAATTTTCCAAAAGGTTAAATTTATCTTTACCTAAAATTGAAATGTCCAAAGCTTACCCTGGAAAAATCCGGGTAGCTCAAAAGACCTTGGGAAAACTGGAAGAACGAATAAGAAATGCCAGAGAAACAATTTTTGTCCATAAAATTGATACTAAATTCAATCATGTTTTATTAATTGATGATGCCGTGGGTTCTGCAGCCACACTCAATGAAACAGCCAAAAAAATTAAACAAATGGGAATTGCGGAAAAAGTCTATAGCTTTGCTGTAGTTGGTAGCCTCAAAGGATTTGAGGTTATCCGTGAGGTTTAAGATTTCTGTGGGCACTGGAGGCTTCGCACCCCCGACCTCCTCAATGTCAATGAGGCGTTCTACTCCTGAACTAAATGCCCATCGTTTGATAATTATAACAATTTTAGAGTATAATACATATATGTATTTAGGAGCGCATGTTAGCATAGCCGGAGGATTTGATAAATGTATCGATAGAATTGCTGACATGGGCGGAAATACCCTCATGACCTTCGCCAGTTCCCCCAGGTCTCTGCGGACTTCTCCTTTTAAGCCAGAGATATTGGAAAAATATAGACAAAGCAAAAGGAAAAAAAATATTGGTCCTCACTTTTTTCATGGAGTCTACTTGGTCAATCTGGCCTCAGAAGATCCGGAATATGTCCAGGCTAGTATTGATTCACTGATTTTTTATCAGCAATTGGCCCGTGAAATTGAGGCTGTCGGGACAATATTTCATATTGGCAGTCACAAAGGAGCGGGCTTTGCATCAAAGATTACTCAGGTCGTCACCGCAATTAATTATATTTTGGATAGTAGTCCCAGGGGGACTAAATTGATTTTTGAAAACACAGCCGGACAAGGTGGAACCATAGGAGTTTCTTTTTATGAATTACGGGAAATTATTGACCGGATAGGGGATAAGCCAAAAATCGGTATTTGCCTGGATACTCAGCATACTTTTGCTGCCGGAATTCCGCTCAATAAGGCCTTAGATTTATTTAGCCGGGAAGTGGGTATCAAATATCTGAGTGCCATTCATTTCAATGATTCCAAGACTGATTTTGGATCCCATGTGGACAGGCATGAAAATTTAGGCAAAGGCAAAATAGGCAAAGACGCTTTGAAAGATTTTGTAAATGACAAAAGACTGGTTAATATCCCCATTATTATGGAAGTTCCGGGGGATGGAGAAGGACCCCGCAAAAAGGATATTGACTATCTGAAAAATTTAGTAGTATAATATCTTTACAATTTATTTCTGATTGCAGGACTCACCAACCTGCGCCACTCAGTCCTGAGTGAAATCGAAGGATAATTAAGCCACCAAAGTAATTGCTTGGAACCCCGGGAGCAATGAAGCGGTGGTTTTTGTTTTTTATATACCTATGAGCAATCTCGACAATTTAAGACATAGCTGTGCACACCTTTTAGCCAAGGCCGTTTTGGAGTTGTATCCTGGCGCCCACAATGCCATTGGTCCCTCTATCGAAAATGGTTTTTACCAAGACTTTGACATGGGTAGACATGTAATTTCCGATGCTGACTTACCAAAAATTGAGGCAAAAATGAGAGAAATTTTGCCTAAGTGGACTCATTTTGAATTTAATGAAGTAACTCCCGAAGAAGCCAAAAAACTTTTCAAGCATAATCCTTACAAAATTGAATTGCTAGAAGAATTTGCGGGCGAAGGGAAAAAACTCTTGACCAATGACCCTGGAGATTTTCTTGATCTATGCAAAATGGGTCACGTCGAAAATCCATCCAAAGAGATGCAACATTTCAAACTTCAGTCGATTGCTGGAGCTTATTGGCGTGGGTCTGAAAAAAACAAAATGCTAACCCGTATTTACGGCACTTGTTGGCCAAGCCAAAAAGAATTGAGTAATTATTTAAATATGCTTGAGGAGGCAAAAAAGAGAGATCATAGAAAACTAGGACAAGATCTTGACCTATTTTCAACCAATCCATTGACTGGACAAGGATTGATTCTGTGGCACCCTAAGCTTGCTATTGTTCGCAACATTGTCGAGGATTACTGGCGCAAAGAACACTATAAGCGTGGTTATCAGCTGGTCTTTACTCCTCATATTGCCAGTATGGATATGTTTGTTAAAAGTAGACATTTATCAAAATATATAAACTCAATGTTTCCGGTGATGTTACATGAATTTATTGAAGGTGAAAGTGCCCCCGATTATCAAACTGAGGAATTACTGAAACCAATGAATTGTCCTAATCATATTCAAATTTACAATCATCATCCCAGGAGTTATCGCGAATTACCGATGCGGATTGGTGAATTGGGGACTGTTTATCGATATGAACGAGCGGGAGTCCTCCATGGCATGACTCGAGTTCGTGGATTTACACAAGATGATTCACATATTTTTTGTGCACCCGAACAAGTAATCGGTGAAGTTTGTGAAGTTTTAAAACTCATGAAAGATGTATATGCGTTATTTGGTTTTTCCAGTTATCAAGTTTATATTTCCACCAGACCCGAAAAATATTTGGGTACCATTGAAATGTGGAATTTCGCTGAAGAATCACTCAAAAAAGCTGCAGTTGCAGAAGGATTTGATTACAAAATTGACGAAGGCGAAGGAGTGTTTTATGGTCCAAAGATTGATCTCAAGGTCAAAGATTCGATTGGGCGCGAATGGCAACTGGGTACCGTCCAATTTGATTTCAATCAACCAGCAAACGCTGAGACAACCGAAGATGAAATTGACGATTTTTGGAAATTAAAGACATTTAAACACAAATTTAAAACTAGAGAAAATCTGTCAGTTTATCTAAAAAAACTTGGGAGAGGCTTTAATGTCACATATATCGACAAAGATGGTAAGGAAAAACAATGTGTGATGGTACATCGTGTAGTTTTTGGATCGATGGAACGATTCTTTGGAATTCTTATTGAGCATTATGGAGGTGCATTTCCAGTTTGGTTGGCTCCGGTGCAGGTGGCGGTATTGCCAATTTCAGAAAAACATCTCGAGTATGCACAGTCGGTAATGGAATCCTTAAAATTGGCCAATATCCGTTGTGAATTAGATTCCAGAGCAGAATCACTGGGTGCCAAAATTCGTGATGCCGAGATGCAAAAGGTGCCTTATATATTGGTCATGGGAGATAAAGAAATAGAGTCTGGATCAGTCGCAGTTAGAACTCGTGGTAAAAAAGCATCTGAAACTATGACTGTCGAACAATTTTCCAATCAAATTAAAAACGAAGTTATTAATCGGACAAACACTACCACTACTACTGCCTAGAGCGGGACGTGTGGTAAATCACATCCCGCGCAAGCGGGATTTTTTATGATTATAATGAAATTTGGGGGAACCTCAGTTGGCTCGAAAGAGCGGATTTTAAATGTGGCAAATATTGCCAAAAAATATTATGCAGAAAATAAGATTGTTGTAATAGTCTCTGCCATGAGCGGTGTAACAGATAAACTAATTGAATTATTTCAGAAATTTAAATCCCATGATTATTTTGGAGCTAATCAAATCATTAAGACACTTTACAATATTCATAAGCTAGCATTAGATGATATATCTATAGACCGTCTATTTGGTGAATTGATTTTATATTTGACACTCTGTAAAAACTTTACCCTAGCTAATTATGATTACGTGATTTCTTATGGAGAGAAATTGAGTAGTCATCTTTTGTCAGCAACCCTAAATAATATTGGGGCTAAATCAATCCCCGTTGACGCATCGTTGGCAATCGTGACCGACAGTTGCTTTGGTAATGGTCGAGTGATATTAGATCGTACCAGTGTTAAAGCAATATCTTCATTATCTCCGTTATTATCTCAAAATATTATTCCCGTCATAACTGGTTTTTTTGGTGCAACAAAAGATGGACAAATAGTAACTTTGGGACGAGGAGGGTCAGATTATAGTGCGACTATCCTAGCCAATGCCTTGGATGCCAACGAAGTAATTCTCTGGAAGGAAGTTGATGGTATATTTAGCGGAGATCCAAACAAAGATCCCAGTGTCAAATTTTATTCTAAATTGTCATATGATGAGGCTCTTGCCTTGGCTCAAGCGGGGGCAAAAATATTGCATCCCGAAGCCATGATTCCCGTCCAAGCAAAAAATATTATTGTTAGAGTAAAAAATACTTTTAATCCAGATCATCCTGGAACTCAAATATGGAAATAAAAGTCGGTATATTGGGAGCCACTGGCATGGTTGGCCAACGCTTTATAGAACTCTTGACCAAGCATCCTTGGTTTAAGGTGGTTTGTGTGGCTGCTTCACCCCAGTCTGTTGGGAAAACTTACGAAGAAGCTGTATTAGGCCGATGGAAATTAAAATCTATGATTCCAGATAATATAAAGGGGTTAATCGTTCGCAGGGTAGAAGAAGATATAGAAAATATTGTTCGTGATGTTGATCTAGTTTTTTGTGCTTTGGATATGGAAAAAGAAGATATCAAGAGAATTGAAGAGAAATACGCTAGTCTGGGTGTTGCCGTGATTTCAAACAACTCTGCCCACCGTTGGTCTGAAGATGTACCAATGATTATTCCAGAAGTCAATCCTCACCAAATCCAGCGTATAGATACTCAACGCCAAAATCGGGGATGGAAAAATGGCTTGATTGCAGTCAAATCCAACTGCTCTATCCAATCATATGTTATTATTTTTACTGCACTAAAAATATTCAATCCCAAAAAAATTCATGTGGTAAGTCTACAGGCAATATCCGGGGCTGGAAAGACATTTACAGATTGGCCAGACATGATTGACAATGTAATTCCCTATATTGGTGGGGAAGAAGCCAAATCAGAGAAAGAACCACTCAAGATCTGGGGTGAGACTATAAAGCCAATTATTTCCGCCACTTGTATTCGGATCCCGGTGACCGATGGCCATATGGTAAGCGTCTCGGTTTCATTCGAAACCAAGCCGTCAAAGGAACAGATTTTGAAATGTATTAATGATTTTAATCCACTATCAAAGTTAAAACTTCCATCTTCTCCGAAAACTTTGATTCAATATATTGAAGAAGAAAATAGGCCACAATCAAAGCTAGATCGTGATTATGAAAATGGAATGGGAATCACGATGGGGCGACTTCAGGAGGATATTCATTTCGATTGGAAATTTATTGCTCTAGCACATAACACAATTAGAGGAGCTGCTGGTGGAGCAATTCTTATGGCAGAGTTATTAGTGAAGAAAGGATATGTACAAGAGCACACGCGATAACAACAAGAAATATTCTTTTTCAGAAGTATTACTCAAAGGTATTGCGGATGATGGAGGACTTTTTATTCCAGAAAAGATACCAAAACTAACTCTCAACCAACTAACCCAATTGAGTGACATGGCTTACCAGAAGCGGGCGGTATTTGTCCTAAATTTATTCAAGACTGGTTTTCCTAAAGGTGTGATTTCAAATATTGTTAATCAGGCATATTCTACCAACTTTGACACATCGCTTATTGCACCGCTAATTCACCTAAAGGATAACCAATATGTTCTGGAATTGTGGCATGGACCAACTTTGGCATTTAAAGATATGGCTCTCCAAATCATGCCGCTATTCTTTTCGAAAGCTATAAAGAAACCTAATCGCTATTTGATACTGGTTGCCACATCTGGAGATACTGGTAAAGCTGCCCTCGAAGGATATAAAGATAAAGAAAATATTTCAATAATTGTATTCTATCCGGAAAAGCACGTCTCAAAAATACAAGAGTTGCAAATGACGACACAAGAAGGAGAAAATGTTTCTGTCGTTGCTATCAAAGACAATTTTGATAAGTGTCAGTCATTAGTAAAGGAAATATTTAACGATAAGCGGTTTAATAATATATTGAAATCAAAATTCAAGACTACTTTATCGTCTGCAAACTCTATCAATTGGGGCAGGCTTGTTCCCCAAATTGTTTATCATGTCAGTAGTTATGTCGATTTGATAAGAATGGGAGTTATATCCGCAGGTGACCAGATAGACATTTCCATTCCGACTGGAAACTTTGGCAATATCTTGGCTGCTTTCTATGCCAGAGGAATGGGACTACCCGTTAGAAAACTCATATGTGCCTCCAATGCCAACAATGTCCTGACCAAATTCCTCCAGACTGGAGTCTATGATATTAGAAATCGATCTTTGGTCAAAACACCTTCGCCATCAATGGATATATTGGTCGCCAGCAATATTGAGCGTCTTTTGTATCTACTGACCAATAATCCCAAACAGGTAAGCGATTGGATGAATCATTTAAAATTAAATAAATTTTTTATGGTTGATATCGCTACCAAAAACAAATTAAAAGACATTTTTTATGCAGATTGGGTTTCAAATATAGACTGTCTGAAGCACATCAAAGCTTTATATTCAGAAACAAAATATTTGATCGACCCACATACTTCGGTTGCGCATATCGTGGCAGAGAGATATATAGCCAAGACTAATATCATTAAACCAGTAATCATTTGTTCCACTGCCCATTGGTCAAAGTTCTCAAGATCAATTGTCAATGCTCCCAGACAAATCAAGAACTTGTCCAGGAAAAAAATTATCCATCGTCAAAAATGTTCTCCAAAGATAGAATCAATAAAGACAACTATCCTAGAATTTCTTGCCAGTCATGATAATATATAAATATGGCAACAAAAAAATTAACCATGCACCATTTCTTTGGTAATCCGTATTATCGGGGTAAACATGTGGTATTGGTTGCCGGAAAATCTTTTACGGCAAAAACAGGCGATGGCGCTGCTAAAATTCTGAGAGATGTTCGTATAAAATATCCCCACGCAATTCCGGAAATTGCGTATATCCCTCAAAAGGGGATGTTAACCTTAAAGTATCTTTTTACAATTCTTCTCACGATTCTTGGATTATTGCATGGTTGATAGTCGATACTGGTGCTGACATGACAACTCTTCCTAAATATATGGCTGAAAGTCTTGATATTTCGTTGGACCATGACTGCTGGAAGGATAATACTATCGGAGTGGGTGGCAAAGAGATTGTATATATTTACAAGAAAAGAATTAAAGTAAAGCTTGGAGACAATGAACGAGCTGTACCAATATCTTTTTTAAATACTGATCGAGTACCCGCCTTTCTCGGTCGATTGGGATTTTTGGAAACATTTGACCTTGAATTTCTTAAATCACACGTGGTTGTGTTTAAAAACTAAAATTGATATAATGTTATCCAAGTGAGTACTGTTTTTTATCGCATCAACAATCAAATTCAAGCAAAAGAATTGAGGGTTTTGCGTGAAGATGGTACCATGGTCGGAGTTTTGTCCAAAGAGGACGCTCTGATTGAGGCCAAAAAGTTAAATCTGGATTTGGTAGAAGTGGCACCGCAGGCCAAGCCTCCGGTAGCAAAACTTATTGAATATACCAAGTTTAAATATCAATTGGCCAGAAAAGAGCGCTTGGCTAAATCTACTCAAAAAAAGATTGACCTAAAGGAAGTCAGGCTGACACCATTTATGGCCAGCGGTGACTTCGAAACCCGGATGAACCGCGCCCGTGAGTTTTTGGGCAATGGAGACAAAGTCCGGATCACGGTAAAATTTGTGGGCAGGCAACTGACTCACAAAGAATTTGCCGAGACAGTCTGGCAAAGAGCTGTTAGCGCTTTGTCCATCGTCGCCAAGATAGACCAGTTACCCAAATGGGTGGGTAAACAGTATATAGGAGGCTTATGCCGAAAATAAAAACCAGAAAATCAATAGCCAAAAGATTAACCATTACAAAGACGGGTAAAGTCATGCACCGGTCATCTTTTGGCCGGCATTTGCGCAGTAATAAATCGGCTTCGCAGCTGAGACGTCACAAAGTGATCCGCGAACTGGGAGCAACCATATCCCGGAAAATTAGAAAGGTCATGGGAAAATAATATGAGAGTAAAAAATAACCGCCGGGCGCGACACAACAAGCTTTTGAATCGGGCCAAAGGTTTCCGGATGACCAAAAATAGGCTCTACAAAGTTGCATCCGAGGCAGTTCTCCATGCCGGTCAATATGCATTTAATGGCAGGCGTTTGCGTCGGCGCGATCTGCGGGCCACCTGGATTGTCCGCATCAATGCAGCCCTACACCAAATGGGCCTGTCTTATTCCAAGTTTGTGGGTGGCTTAAAAAAAGAGAAAATCGAAATTGACCGCAAAATCATGGCTGATCTAGTCGTCAAACAACCCCATGTTTTTGCTCAAATCGTTGACAAAGCTTTACCAAAAAGGTAATATAGGCTTATGAAATACACCATTAATTCCATGTTTGCCTTTTTCTTTGCTCCGCGTGCGGGGTGATGGATTAGTGCAAATCTTTATCCATACCCCGCAAAAGCGGGGTTTTTTAGTGGCATGAATTATAAACTCGCATTAAATTTACTCAAAAAACGAAATATCGACGCCTGGTTGATTTATCAATCTCAGGGGACTTATTCTGTGGGGATGAATCCAATTGCATCGGAAATATGTGAAATCACTGAATTAGTAACCAGACCATGGTTTTGCCTGCTCAAAAGTAATTTAAAACAACCCATCTGGATTTACCAATCGATGGAAAGTGATAAGCTTGATAATGTCATTGGAAAAAAGCTCGCCTATTCATCACGTGCCTCTTTGATAAGTATTCTGTCCTCATATCTGCCTTCACGGGGGACTATTGCTATGGAAGTTAGTACTAAGGCTAACATTCCTCTTTTATCTAGGATTGATTTTGGAACGGTTCAGCTAATTAAAAGTCTAACTAAAGCAAAAATAGTAAGTTCACAAGATTTATTGGGAGAATTAACATCAAGGTGGGGAAGGAGCGGACTGAATTCACACAAAGAAGCCGTTCGTAAACTAATTTTGATACTAGATGAAACTAAATTATTGATTAGATCCAAAATCGGAAATATTACCGATTATCAAATACAAAAATATATAGAATCCCGATACACGCATTATGAACTTTTGAGTATTTATCATCCGGTTGTAGCCAGTGGTAAAAATACCGGAAACCCACATTATTTTCCATCAATTGAGCAACCAGTTATTATCAAAGAAAATGTTATCTTACTCATTGATATCTGGGGAAAAGTGAATAATCCAAACAGTATTTATGCAGATATTACAACCATGTATTACACAGGTAAAACTATACCCAAGAAGGTATCTTGTGCATGGAACGCCCTAATCGATACTCGAAATGCAGTCATTAAATATTTACAAACAAATATTAAAAACAGAATGATTAAAGGATCAAGTTTAGATAATATTGCCAGAAATATAATTAAAAAAGCCGGATATGAAAAGTACTTTATTCATCGTTTGGGACATAATATTTCATCCGAATTGCACGGTTATGGGCCTAATCTTGATAATTATGAGACCTTAGACAATCGAAATTTATTATTCGATTCAGGATATAGTATTGAACCTGGAATTTATACACCCAAGTTTGGTTTGAGATCAGAAATTAATATCTATATATCAAAAACGGGAACCGTCACTGTTACTACTCCTGCCCCATTAGAAATTGAAACGATATGAGCGAATTGAGAGATTCTTATGAAACAGAAGTTGGCCCTAATGATCTAGATTTATTAGAATCGGTTGTTGCGAGGTCAGGAATATTCTCCAAACCTTACGGATTTGATATTGATCTTTTAGTCCAATGTATTCTGGGAGATTGGACAATAAAGAAACATAACGAGCGTGAATTAATTCTTTTAGCTTCAACTCTAGCTGCTGTCGGAAATTCCAGTACATTATATTTTGGATGTGTCGTTTGTCCTGATTATGGCGGTTATTATATTAACGACATCTGGCATTATAAAATGGCAGAATTAGGCAATGGAATATCTCAAACTGCTGGAAACGTGGATCGTTTTGCAAAAGTCCTATCACCGTTATCAAATAGAACCAAGCGTCCAGTTAATCTTTCTGTAATATTTCCGGGATGGGAAGTGATGGAAAGGGGAGAGCTTGTCTGCGGATTAAGTATAACTGAGGCCCGGTCTAGACTAGAATCAACAGCAGATAAAACTAGAGACCAATTATCTAAACGAGGGAATGATTATTTTGATTCTTCGGTCACCATAGTCGATATTCTTGATTACCGTGATACGATTCTGTCTATTTCTGGTGATGTAAATCCTAAAATTGCTAGATCAATTGTGAAACAAAGGCAAAAGTTACACGGCGATGGCTATAAAGAGCAAGATGCTATAACAGAATTGGCTGAAGCAGCAATAGCTTTTGGATATTTAAAAGATGTTCTCGAATCCCATGTGATCGCGATAGCTACAACTCCAGTAATCGCTTTATCTCTACTTAACGAATCTCCACATATCCAACTTAATCACAAATACCATGGATGATAAAAATCGTTTATAATCAACTTATGTCGAAGTTATTTACCAAAGAAAAAGAGAGTTAGTTTCATGGCCAACTCTCAAAATGCCGGACTAGTCTTAAACGACTAATACGAGTATTATAACACATATATGAAAGACAAACTGCTAAATATCAAGAATGAGGCGTTGGGAATGATTATGAACGCCAAAGACCAAGATGAACTGGAAAGACTGAGGCTTAATTATTTGGGTAAGAGGGGCCAATTGACCCAAATTACCAAGGAATTTAAAAATTTAAACGCTGTAGAAAAAGCAGATGTGGGTCGAATTTTTAGCGAATCTAAAATAGCCATTGAAAATGCTTTGCAAGGCGCAAAGGTGCAGAGGCTCAAAGGTTCAGAGAAAATTGATGAGACATTGCCGGGGAAGATGCCAACATTGGGACACCTTCATCCCGTCACTCATGCCATTGAGGAAATCAGTAGTATTTTTGAAAAGATTGGCTTTGTTAGAGTTCGTTATCCAGAAGTTGATTGGGATTGGTATGCCTTTGAAACTTTGAATATGCAAAAAACCCATCCCGCCCGAGATGATATTGAAACATTTTTTGTTGATGTCCCTGAAGATAAAAGATTTGGAAAACAGGTACTTACTCCTCATACCAGTAATGGCCAAGTCCGGGAAATGGAAAGAGTAAAAACCCCACCGATACGGATGATAAATATTGGCAAGTGTTATCGCCGCCAATCGGATATTTCACATACGGTCATGTTTCATCAGTTTGAAGGCCTAGTAATTGATGAGGGAATTAATATCTCACATCTTAAGGGAACTATAGATCATTTTGTCAAACAATTTTTTGGTCCAAAAAGAATATCACGACTTAGACCCAATCATTTTCAATTTACCGAACCATCTTTTGAAGTGGATGTCACTTGCGATATTTGTTTGGGCAAGGGCTGTAAATTGTGTAAAGAAGGTTGGCTAGAACTAGGTGGAGCGGGTATGGTGCATCCCAATGTTTTGAAAGCCGGCAAAATAGATACGGAAAAATACACTGGTTTTGCTTTTGGCTGGGGAGTGGAAAGAACTTATATGATGAAATCCGGCGTCAAAATTGACGACTTGCGCTTGTTATATGGTAACGACATCCGTTTTTTAAATCAATTTTGATATGCAAATATTGATACCAGATTCCTGGCTGAGAGAGTTTATTGAAACTAATGCTACACCTAAGCAAATACAGGAAACCTTGTCCTTATGTGGTCCATCGGTCGAGAGACTTTATAAAAAGGGCAATGATTATGTTTATGATATTGAAGTCACGACCAACAGGGTAGACATGATGTCTGTAATAGGAATTGCCCGCGAATGTTTAGCAATACTTCCACGGTTTGGATACAAGACAAAATTTAAAATTAGAAATTCGAAATTTGAAATAAAAACCGCAGGTAAAGTCGATTATTTAAATGTCAAAGTTGATAAAAACCTGTGTTTTAGATTTTCAGCGGTACTGATTGAAAATATCAAAGTAGGGGAGTCACCCAAAATAATAAGAGATCGTTTAGAATTATGCGGACTGCGTGTTTTAAACAATGTTATAGATATCAGCAATTATTTGATGCTGGAAATGGGCCAACCTGTCCATACTTTCGATTATGACAAAATTTCAGGTCACAAAATGATATTACGAGAGAGTAAAAAAGGAGAAAAGATCACAACATTGGATAATAAAGAATTCAACTTGCCGGGTGGTGATATTGTGATCGAGGATGGTTCTGAAAAACTTATTGATTTGTGCGGAATTATGGGAGGACACAATTCAGCCGTAGACGAAAATACCAAAAATGTATTGTTGTTTGTTCAGGTATATGAACCCACTCATATCCGGAAAACTTCTATGGGTTTGGCTCACCGGACAAGTGCTGCGATATTGTTTGAGAAAGGATTGTCTACAGAAAATGTTTTGCCAACACTTCAAAAAGGAATTAAGATGTTTGGTGGTACAAAAGAAGCTGTCTTAGACATTTTAAATGTCAAAGAGGAGATCAAGATTGTTAAGTTAAAAAAACTTGATTTAGGAATAGAGATTAAACAAATTGAAATTAAGAACATCTTGAATTCGTTAGGTTTCCAAGTTAAAGGGTCGCAAGTCACAGTTCCCTGGTGGCGAAAACCAGATATAAATATTTCTGAAGATTTAGCTGAAGAAGTGGCCCGGATTTATGGGTATCACAATTTACCCTCGGTTCTGATGTCAGGACCGTTACCAAAACCTCATTATGACAAAACATTTTATTGGGAAAGTAAAATCAAATCGGCTTTATCGCACTGGGGTTTTACCGAAAGCTATACTTATTCATTAGTAGACAAAGATACGGGATTGAAACTTAAAAATCCGCTGTCTTCAGAATGGACATATCTCAGAACTAATTTAGCCAATTCACATCTAAAAATAATTGATGAAAATTTGGGCCGAATACCTGAATTAAACTTCTTTGAAATAGCCAATGTTTATATTCCTCATGAGGAATTGCATTTGATTCTATCGACTACCAACAAAGACTATTCTCGTCTCAAAGGAATAATTGAAGCTTTGCTTTTAAAAATTGGAGTAACAACTGAAATAAAAATTGTTGAGCATTCAGACTGTCTGACTTGTGAAATTAATCTCCAAAAGATTTTACAACTTGCTACCACTATCAAAAAATATACTCCAATATCGAAATTTTCACCAATTATTGAAGATATAAATATTACTCTGACTGAAAGTTATGATAGTTTGATTGCCAAAATCAAATCTATCAGCCCGCTGATTAAAAATATTGAATTTATAGAAAAATATGGAGATAAATTAACTTTAAGAATTACTTATCACGATAATAATAGACAGCTTTCAAATGAAGATATCGCCTCAGTGCGAGAAATCCTGATTGACACCGATTTCCAGAAATCTTGAACCTATATTATCTTGTTCGTCCGTCACTACCACGTCAATCTTATGATAGGGAGCATTCGCCATATTAACTGTCACTTTCCACGGTTCAGATATTAAGGTCTGTTTTAATACACCGTCTACTGACACCTCGGCTTTTTTAATAGGATTTGGAGAAGTGACATCAAAGCGGATTTCCACATCGTTGGAATCCACCCGGGATTTATCCGCAGGGGACTGCATGGAAATCCAGACTTGATTACCACAAGATTGAATGTTTTCGGGATGATACTTGGGATCAGCCTGGCCCGCCAGCCACTCGTCAATCCCCGTTTGCCACAAATTTTTACCATCTTTTTCAAAGGGATCTCTTTCCTTAAAGATCAAGACTTCTTTGAGATCACCATTACAATTTCTGACATTTTTATGTACGGGGTCGTCTCCTGCCGGTTCTGTGCCTTTAATAAAATATTCTTTTTTTAATTCAAAATTATCATGTGCTGCATATCCGGAAATTTTATCGACGTCAATTTGCACAATATCATCAGGGGGAGAGAGGGGCTCGTCCAGTTTTTCTTTCAATGCTGCCAATATTACTTTGCGCCAAATGGGAGCTGCCCCGGTAGTGCCGGAGGCTACTTCCCGCATCGGAGAATTATCATTGTTTCCAACCCAGACTCCGACAATGACTGATGGTGTCCAGCCAATGGTCCAATTGTCCCGTTTGTCATTAGTCGTTCCAGTCTTGACTGAGATAGTCCTGCCTTCGACATTAATCAGACTTCGGGGACCAAAAGTAATATCCCGGGATTTGGAATCAGACAATATTGATGAAATTATAAAAGCTTCACCCGTGGACATAACTCGTTTACCTGAATCAGGTCGCCATTCTTCCAAAATCCGATTGTTACTGTCGGTCACCTTGAGAATCGCTAGCGGATCATGTTTTATTCCACCGTTGGCAAATGCACTGTAAGCAGAAATTATATCTAATGGGCGAACCTCTCCGCCGCCCAAGGCCACAGATAAACCTACCCTCTTTAAATTTTCAGCCGTCGGTTCCAAAGTAGTTATTCCCAGATCATAGGCGGTCTGCATCATGTCAGAAATTCCTACCCAAGAAAGCATTTTTACAGCCGGAATATTTATGGAATTGCCCAAAGCCTCGCGGACCAAAATCGGACCTCTGAATTTACCGTCATAATTTTCGGGAACATATTCCGGTTTATCTCCTCCCGGAAAAGATGTCTTGGTATCTAAAATCAGTGTCGAGGCGGTAAAGCCTTTGCGAAGACCTGCCAGATAGACCACGGGTTTAATTGTGCTACCCGGCTGGCGGGAAGCCAAAGTAACATTATATTTGCCATCATAATTTGGGTCTGACCAATCTTTTGAGCCAACCATTGATAATATTTGTCCCGTGCCGGGATCAATGGCAACGAGGGCCCCGTTGGTAATTTTCAGGTTTTTGACAGCAGCAATTTCCTCCCTGACTGTTTTTTGGGCCAATTCCTGAAGCGAGAGATCCAGTGTCGTTGTCACTCTTAAGCCTCCCTGTTCCACCGCTTTTTCACCATATCTTTCAATTAACTTTTGTTTAACATAAAACACAAAATGTGGAGCCTTGAGCACTCCACTCTGGGTCGAAAAAATAATTTTATCAATCTGCGTCCTGATTCCTGTTTCCTGAATACTTGTAATGTAGCCATCTTCCCGCATTCTTCTTAAAACCTCGTTACTGCGGTTGATATACAGTTTTCCGGAATAGGGAGAATAGTTTGATGGAGATTGGGGGAGTCCTGCCAAAATTACAGATTCGGCCACAGACAGCTCGCGGGCAGACTTGCCAAAATATGTTTGACTTGCTGATTCTATGCCATAGGCAGTCCCACCATATGGAACTTCATTCAGGTACATCAGGAGAATTTGGTCTTTGGAATATTTTTGTTCGATTTGCAAAGCTAAGATAAATTCTTTGATTTTGCGGGTTAGTGTCCTCTCAGAAGAGAGAATGACCGTTTTGACCAATTGTTGAGTCAGACCGGATCCGCCCACAAGTCTGCGTTTGATTGCCAGATTCCACATTATTCTAAATGGCGTTAGGGGGTCAACACCCACATGGGTATAAAAGTTTTTGTCTTCAATGGCAATCGTTGCCTGCCGGAGGCTCATTGGTACATCAGAAAGTGCAACCGGTGTCCGTCTTTCGTTGTCAAAAACGTCATACAACAGCTCTCCCTTTCTGTCGAATATTTTTGTGGCAAATCCTTCCCGGCGGACGACCCGGTCGGGGCTTGGCAGGTCTTGGGCTACATACGCAAATACTATTATTAATGCCAATATTCCGACTACCATTGACACCAAAGTACCGATCGCTCCATACAATACTAACTTAGACTTGTTGAAGTACTTGATTCTCATTGTCTTTAAGTATATCATTTATGGTATGAATTCCAAGAAAAAGAAAAAAATTCTTTCAACCATTATCATTATTGCATCGCTTGCTTTGATAGCGGGAACTTTCCTGCCCTATCTACTTTATCTTTAAGTATCACCCTCTTTTCTTCTCCCTCTTAATCTAAGAGGGAGAACATTATTCTTTTAATTACTGATCGTATATCTAAATTGACCTCTGAGTTATTGAATCTAAGAACTTTAATACTGAATGCTTCTAGATAACTCGTTCTGTATTCATCATATTTAATTGTTTTTTTATGAACACCTCCATCTAATTCAATGGCCAACCGCTTGCTTGGACAATAGAAATCAACCACATAATTATCAACACTAAATTGTCTGATAAATTTAAAACCTAACTTTGATCCTTGAAGTTGTTTCCACAACAATCTCTCTTCCGGGGTAGCGTTATTTCGTAGACCTTGTCTCCGTTCTTTCATAGTAGTTCTCTGTAAATGAAACAAAGTTTTCATAAATATTATTCTACCGTAAACCCCCTCTTAGATTAAGAGGGGGCAGGGGGTGATACAATTAATATTATTCTTTACCCCCTCTTAGATTAAGAGGGGGCAGGGGGTGATACTTATGAATTTATCAGATAAAATTACATCTCTCTCTGGTATCGGACCAATGCTGACTAAGAAATTAGAGAAATTAGAGATTGAAACTATTTTTGATCTCTTGCATCATTTGCCGTTTAGATATGAGGACAGAAGAATAACCACGCCGATAAATCAGATTAAGACTGGTAACTTGATTTCTGTAGTCGGAACAATCTCTGAAATTAAAAACGAATATACTAAATCAGGAAAAGTAATTCAAAAAGGGGAATTGACTGATGAAACCGGAAAAATAATGGTTATTTGGTTTAATCAGAGATATCTAGCCAGGACTATTACTTCAGGATCCAAAGTCTCGCTATATGGCAAGGCTGATTGGTTTGGCAGAAAGCTGGCAATAATAAGTCCCCAAATCGGTGACACAGATACGGCAGGAACTATTGTTCCCATTTATCCGGAAACTGCCGGCTTAACATCCAAATGGTTTAGGAAAAAAATTAGAGAGATATTAGATTTAAATATATTAGATGAAGAATTAAGCCTAAGTCTAAGAAATGTCCATTTTCCAAAAGAATTATATGAAGTTGATAAATATCGCCGTAATCTGGCATTTAATGAGTTGCTGAAACTTGAAACTGAAAGTCAGAAAAGACGTCAGGATTGGCAAAATAGGGGAGTGGCATACAAAATTCAAATAGACAAATCACAAATCACAAAATTTGTGGAATCATTGCCTTTTAAACTTACAGCTTCCCAATCTTTGGCAATTGATGAAATCTTGGCTGATTTGGAAAAACCTGTAGCCATGAACAGACTACTGGAAGGAGATGTAGGTAGTGGTAAGACAGTCGTCGCTGCAATTGCGGCACTGGTATGCAAATTAAATAATTTTCAGACTTTAATTATGGCCCCGACTCAAATTTTGGCCCAACAACACTATGACACCTTGATCAAACTACTGGCACCGTTTGACGTCACGATCGGGCTTATGACTTCTCAGATCAAAATTTCAGGTGATGTGATTGTTGGAACCCAAGCCTTGCTTTCAGAAAATCATGAAAATGTTGGCTTGGTGATAATTGATGAACAACATAAATTCGGTGTAGCCCAAAGAACACTTTTGCAACACAAAGGCGGAACACCCCATGTTCTGACAATGACGGCCACCCCAATTCCGCGAACATTAGCTTTAGTATTATATGGAGATTTGGATTTATCGGTATTAACCGAAATGCCCACCGGGCGAAAACAAATTAAGACCTGGATAGTTCCAGAAGAAAAAAGAGCTTCGGCAATTGAATGGATTAAAAAACAGAATACTCAGGTTTTTTGGGTATGTAGTCTTATCGACGAGAGTGAATCTCTCGGAGCTATCCGGGCTGTGAATACCGAATTTGAATTGTTGAAGAAAGCCTTCAACGGATTAAGTTTAGGTCTACTTCATGGTCGGATGAAAAATAAAGATGAAGTTATTAATAAATTTAGAAATAATGAGATTGATATTTTGGTGTCTACGCCGGTCGTGGAAGTCGGAATGGATATACCAAACGCCGGTATTATGGTCGTTGAGGATGCCTACCGGTTTGGGTTGTCTAGCCTACATCAATTGCGGGGCCGGGTTGGCCGTGCCGGTCAGCAAGGTTACTGTTTATTGTTTTCGACCCAAGATACAGCCAGACTCAAAGCCATGGAAAATAACTTTATCGGATCACAGCTTGCTCAAATAGATTTTGAGATCAGGGGTGCTGGAAATATTTATGGCCTAAGCCAGCATGGCCGGTCAGAATTAAAAATTGCAACATACAAAGATTTTGATATGTTGCCAAAAATTCGAGAATTTCTTAACCTCTCTAATCATATATCTAATAAAAGTTCAGAAGGATATTTGTAACCATTACTCTTATACGCAGCTCCTTTTGAGTAAAAATTCATTTTATCTTCATAACCTTGTATATCTTTACGAATAAAATCCTTAACCTCTCGTCCAAAAAATCCTTCTTCTTTTACAAAACTGATGCCATTTTTAGCCCTATCCATCGTAACTAGTTCGGGTAAATTTAGACCTAACAAGCAAGGTGCATAAATCCAGGCTGGAGCTCTTGGATTAATTTCATAAACGAAATATTTTCCATCTTTCTCTATCGTTTCAATCTCAATTATGCATGTTGAGAAATCGTTTTTCTTCACAAGCTCCTTTGCCAATAGCAATAATTCTTTTGAATTTTTGATTTTTCCAAACCAGGTAGCACCGTTTTGATCAAGACCGATCTTCTGCATTTCAACAAAACCAACAACTTTATTGTTTTTAATGGCCACTATGCAATTAACATATCTTCCAGTTATATATTCCTCGATAATGCAAGCAATTTCTCCACCATTCCATATATCAGAAATCCTTCGGATATTCCCAGCCAGGTCATTCTCATTTTTGCAAATATATGCCCCTTTTGTTAATCCTTTACAAATCACAGGAAAACCAAGTGATTCAGCAAATTTTTGGGCTTCGTCAACACTTTTTATTACCTTTCTTTTTGGAGTGCAATATTTAGGACCATCACCAATTAATTCAGCCAAATTTTCTTTTCTAAGTTTCTTCAGAGTTTCCTTTGGAGGTGCGAACAATTTAATTTTCAAAAAGTCTAACTTGTCCTTGATAAAAGAAAAAAGAACTGCAGTTTCATCATAACAGGGGAATATATAATCCAAACCATAAGTTTCTTTGACATCAATTAATTTTTTTATTAAAGAGTCAAAATTTAAAGTTCTAAACTCTTCCCAACAAAAGACCTTATCGAATAAATCTTTATTTTGTGTAACAAGTGGGGTATCGTCTACACCGATCACTTTGAAATCAGCTTCTTTGAGACACCTTGCCACTCCCAAACCAGCTTGTGGGCTATCGACAACTTTCAAATCTGTGACTAGAGCTACTTTTTTATTCATTGGTTTTAACCTCTGGAACAGGAGTAATAAAATTAGCTGCTTGGCTATAAGAATAGGCACCAATGTTGTGAATAATAACTTTATCTCCAACAACTGGCTCTTGCGCAATCAATACAGAGTCTGCAAATTTGTCAATTTGCATACATGAGTTGCCATATATCTCTGATTCGATTGATTCCTTTTTGCTTTTCTTGTTAGATTTATATTCCAGCCAAAACTTTTTCTCGTAGGCACAAAGAATATGCATAATGTTGGTATCAATATTCACTTGAAATTTATTATATCCGATTCTTTTCTGAGAAATTACCTCTGCTTCTAGATCCATTGCGTCTGCGACAATATTTCTTCCTGCCTCGCTAATTATTTTCAAGCCGGGAAAAATACTTGAGATCAAACTAGGCAGTTTTTCATATATTTCTTGTTTGTAGATAAACTCATTGGCTGCAGGCAGACCACCTCCAATATCCAAATATTCCAGCTTTATTTTCGCTTTATCCACAAATTCTTTAATTTTCTTGAGTAAGAGCTCATAATTGGAGATTTTGAAATTATTGGTTGAAAAATGAAAATGAATTCCTACTAATGGTTGATCTAACTTCTGTATTTTCCCCGATAGGTCTTGTGAAGATATGTCATATCCAAATCTGTTCCAAACTCCTTCTGCGTTCAGATATACTCTAAGACCAATCTTTAGCTTCTTTCTCCAATCAAATTTGATATCATTAACAATTTTAAAATCTGTATCATTGTCAATGTTAAAATAAAGAACCTCCACATTTTCCAGAATTTCATTAACAAGTTGGACATTTTTTGCAGGCCCGTTTAGAACAATCTCTTTAGGTTTTAAGTCTTTTACGAGTTGCCACTCAAAATCGGATAGAATTTCATATTCAGAGTCAGATTCTTTAATTGTTTCCAAAACGGGTTTTGAATAATTAGTCTTTACGGAGTAAAACAGCTGGAAACTCAAATCCTTGTTCTTGAACGCACCCTTAAGCTTGGCTACATTTTCTTTGATTTTGTTCTTATCAACTATAAATTTAGCCATATTAAATCACTTTCTTGCTTTTGTAATAAAAGTAATCTTTGTCTGTTGCGTAGTATTCTTTATATTGAAGTAGAGGCTTCGGGTCAAATTCTATCAGATGTAGTTTTTCCGGATTTTTATCATTAGTTTTGTGAGCTATTCCTAAAGGTGGATTAACAAAAAAAGAGCCACCCATCATTCTATCGGAATAGAAACTTGATTTGTATTTACCAACAGAGTTTACAAAAAGAAGCGCAAATGAGTTTTCATAAGCTCTGCTTATTCCTAGAGCCGTGTAGTATTTTTTCTCCAAAGAAAATGAGTATTTAGCCTGAAGTGCGTTACCTCCAATCCCCCAAAAAGAAGGAATTACAACTAAGTCGACTTTCTTGGCGTACATTCTAAATACTTCTGGCAAAATTAAATCCCAACAAATTGCCAAACCAATTTTTATGTCGCCAACTTTGAAAGTCGCAGATTTATTGTCCGAGGCACAAACGTAGTTTTCATTATAAATAAGAGCTTTTTTGTTGTATTGGCTTGTCAATATCTCCCCATTTTTTATCACGAAACAAGCATTAAAGAACTTTCCAGACCTTTTATAGAGAAATGAGCCCATGACAAATATAGTTTTCGGAGAAATCTTTGAGATCTCTTTTAGAGAATTAAGTATTTGCTCACTTGAAAATTCTTTTTCATACTCTTTCATCAAATCAAGCTTTTGTGGTCCTGACAGAAAATACTCCGGGAAAACAACTAAGTCTAATTTCTTAATTCTCTCCTTATTTTTTTCGACAAGACCTCTAATCCTTTTGAGGTTGGCTTGAACTTCCAAAAATTTAGGCAAAAATTGAAAATAACCGATATTTAAGGTTTTCATTTTAAGTTATTAAAATACTTATCTCTATCCAATTTAACATTTGGCTTAATTTCTATCTTAAATCCTCTGCCCACAACAAAAGCAGGAGGAAACTTTCTTCCCTTCTCCCCCTCAATTCTTTGTTCTTTGATTCTTCGTAGCCATTCAACGTCATGTCCTAATTCCCTGGCTACTTTTTCAGGGCTTTTACCTTGCCAATTCATTCTTCTTAAAATTGGGTCTAGAATATAACAAGTACCTCCATATAATTGTTCGTCATAAATTCCCAACTCACTAATTGCAGGTTTTCGGTCTCTTATATAGCTAGGAACGCCCAATATTTCTGCGATTTTATATACCTCAGATTTGTAAAAATCTACAAATGGTTGAAAATGCCCAGCAGGACCTCCGACACTAAAGGCGGCCAAGATAAATTCTGTTCCATTTGTGGTCCCTGCACAAATAGCATTATTGCTGTCAGCAAACTGATAAAGCAGTGTAGACCTTAATCTGGGCAAGATTCCACTTAATTCCCACGGTTGGGAATTTGGAAAAACTTGTTTTACGGAGTCAATTAAGGGGCTAATGTCTACATACTCATAGTCAATTCCCATATCCCTTGCTGATTGAATGGCACATAAAACGTCCTGGTACTCGACTGGGTTCATCGATCCTTGTTCTCCTTCGGAACCTCTGCCTAAGACCAAGCCTTTGACGAAGTGATTTGTTCCCAAAATGGCTTCTCTACATAGTGCGGCGGTTGTGGCCGAATCAACACCACCCGATAAGCCGACTACAACTCCGTCCAGATCAGGTTTTGAATAACCCGATATTTCTTTAAGAGTTTTTCTCACATAAAGTTTCAGTTCAGTTATGACTTTTTCGGGGATTACGATCCTTTCTGGTCTTATTCTAGCTTCAGGATTAACTTGGCCTTCTTTTGGGATTGGGAACCATTGAGCTACTTCTGTGGAAACTGGAGTAAACCGCATTCGAGATTCAACCATATTAATGTATCACATTATATCATAGATTCATGAAAGAGCAATCAGATGTTGATGCTTGCGATTAGTTAAAGTTTTAGTTAAAATGGTAGCATGACACCTTTAACTAAACGCCGTTGGTCCACCGCCCGCCAGGGAAAAAGGCGGGCAACTATTAAGCTTAAGCTTCCGACTCTGGTTTCCTGTCCGCTGTGTCACGAGCTGACTTTTCCCCACCGGGCTTGCAAATATTGTGGCCAATACAAAGGAAAAAAATAAATGAAAACGGCATCCGATCCCAGACACATCAGACGGGTGAAGCTCATGCAGGCTTTGTATACAGCCAGTTTTAGAAAAAAGCCTGGTGTGCTAATCAAAGATATTTGGGGTCATCTGGTTTTAATTGATTTATTCATTGTCAAATCCGCCCCGCAATGGCCTCTTTCCCGGATCAATCCGGTAGACTTGGCAATATTACGTCTGGCTACTTGGGAATTGGTGGTTGACAAGACCGCCCCCGTTCGGGTTATTATAGATGAGTCAGTGGAATTGGCCCACGAGTTTGGGTCCGACCATAGTTGGGGTTTTATAAACGGAGTTTTAGGAAACATTGTCAAAAATATGCAAAAAAGAACAGCTATCATTCAGTTTTTGGCCAACGAGTGGCAACGCGAGCCCGATAGTATCACTTCGGATATTATTTTGTCTGATATGGGTAATACTCAGGACCTATTGACCAAGCTTCAGGACGCTCTGGATCTGACTGCCCCCGAAGGATGGGAAAGTTCCATAAACAACGTAGGTGAATTGTTGGAGGCATTTGATCCCCAACTCGAAATTGATGAGTAATATTATTTCTTATTTCAAAAATCCTGCTCTTCTGGAACCGGCTTTGATTCACAAGTCTTATTGCAACGAGCATTCCGGACTAGAATCAAATGAGCGGTTGGAATTTCTGGGAGATTCTGTTCTGTCTATCGTAATATCAGATAGGCTGTTTAGACTCTTTCCCCACTCGCCTGAAGGTGAATTGACTTCGCGAAGATCCAATTTAGTTCAGACCATCACCTTGGCTCGTAAAGCCAAATTATTAGAACTGGACCAAATGCTCAAACTGAGTAGGGGGGAAGAAGAAACCGGAGGCCGGACCAATGTAGGACTATTGGCCAACACTTTTGAATCGGTTTTGGGAGCGCTTTTTTTGGATGGTGGCCTTTTTGTCTGCCAAAAATATCTGACAGATATTTTTTCTGATGAAGAGATATTGGCTGATGGTGATTTGAAAGATCCAAAAAGTCTCTTGCAGGAAAAGTCCCAGGCAGCTGGCTTTGGAACCCCGATTTACAAAACATTGTCCGCCCAAGGGCCCGATCATGCCAAATTATTTGAAATCGAAGTCAAAGTTAATAATAAATCGGCTGGTTGCGGTCATGGACACAGCAAGCAAAAGGCCCAGACAGAGGCCGCCACTGCGGCTCTGGCTAAACTCTTTCCAGCCTGATATAATAAGTGCATGTTAAGAATCAAGCTCAGTCCAATCGGAAAGAAAAAGCAGATTCATTATCGGATTAGTGTGGTTGAATCAAAATCCAAACTCACGGGTAGACCCGTGGAAGTATTGGGTCATTTTCATCCTGTGGAAAATAAGCTGACTCTGGATCAGGAGAAGTTAAAGTATTGGGTAGGGCAGGGTGCACAAATTAGCGAAAAAGTAAAAAGTTTATGCAAGACTTTATAGTTTTTTGTCTTACGCCCTTGCTATCTCATCCGGACGAATTATCTGTGATTATTGATGAAAATCTCATAAGTCTAAAGGTTAATCCTGAGGATACCGGACGGGTAATCGGCCGTGGAGGATCTATTATTAACGCTCTTCGTAGTTTGTGTACCGCTTATTGTGCTAACAACAATCTTCCTTCTGTTCAAATTACTTTGGTAGATTAGCAATTTCAATTTCAAGCCTCGCTTTTTTGGCTCCATATGATATGTCATTTACTGACATTAGTGGTTTTAGCTCATCTATTTTTTGCAAAAGTTTTTCTAAAGCCAGACTATCGGCTACATTGTATTCCACACTAATAGTCTGGTTTCCGGAATTATGAAACGATGTCAGACTGCCTGCCATTCTTAGCTTAGTTATTGCCACCCAAATTTCTTTTTCCAAGGGTAAAGACTCCGCCAACGATTTGAGTTTTTCATTTAGAGCTTGCTCATCTGCAGATTTCAAAACAGTTAATTTTGTTTCCAGGGCAGCCTTTAACTTGATATTAGTTTGTATTTTTTGATTAGCCTGACTTATTCTATTCATCAGACTATCGGAATTTCCGACGATTAAAGAAAGTGAAACAATAATTATAATTACTGTCAATACCGGAAAGGCCAGCCACAGATAGGGCCGAGCCAGCTTTATTTGAGTGTCAATGTCGAAATCCATGTGCCTCCTTTCTGCGTGGTTTTGTCTAATTGTAAATTTGTAAACTTCGGCTTTAATTGTTGGACATAATCCTGCAAATCGGCGCTACTCGAAGAAATTACACCCATTTTTCCGGATTTAAAATCCCAAGTGTCTATTACTATTCTCTCGCTCATTATATTTAGTGAATTCAATTGTGAGGCTGACTTTGCTCTGGTATCTAAAAATTTGCTTATTGATTTTTGCCTAAGGTCAATCTGGCGGATGCGGGCCTCACGGCTACTCAACTTATTTATTTCTAAGCTCAGGCGGTCTATCTGTCCTGTCAATTCCCGGTCCTTGGTACCCTGATAAAAACTAATAGCCAATATTGAGACCACACTTACCACGAAAACTACAATTATCAAAGTCGTAATTGCAACAATCAAGTGCCGGGCTTTTTCAAGCGGACCAGAATTGCTAACTGACTTTGGTAGTAAATTTATCATATCTCACGCATAGAAAGACCCAAGGCTACTGAATAAAAAGGGCCAGTAATACCGATGGCTTTTTTTTGCGATTCATCGAGTATTACTCTGGCAAACGGATCAGCCATATTTACCTCCAGTCCCAACTTTGTCGATATTTGAGCGATAATCTCCGGAATTGCCGCGGCTCCTCCGGATAGCGTGATAAATTTTACCGTTTCTCCATGATGTTTGGTAGAATAAAAATCAATGGTCTTTTTTATTTCTTCAATTATCATATTCAGAACCGGAGCCATCACTTCCGTTAATTTTCCTTCCATGTGGTTATTTGAAAATCCGTAAGTATTTTTGTATTCTTCGGCTTGACTTGATTCTAGTCCAAGGCCGGTTTCTATGGCCCGGTTGAAGGCATTGGAGGCTGTGGCGATTGCCCTGGTAAATAATAGGTTACCGTTTTGGACCAGCCCTATATCGGTACTGTTTGAACCAATATCTACCACAAGCGCCAATTGGGGATTGGCAGGCAAGACTGACCTGGCTGTGGACATCAGTTCGGTTTCCAGTGCCAAGACCTCAAGTCCACTGCTTTCAGCGACTGACCGGTAAAATTCTACGAGACTTTTGGCTACAGCCGCCACGAGAACCTCTATTCCACCATTGCCGACAGTATCCCGCCGGACAATTTGATAGCTCCAGACCGCCTGATCCAGAGGCATGGGAATATATTGCTCCACCTGCCACTGCAAGGCTTGTTCAACTTCGGCATCCTCCATGGTTGGCAATTCAATAATATGCGACGAGACCTGTTCTTCAGGAAGAGCAATAACTACTCTTCTTCCGTGTACCCCTGCCTCTTTGCACAGTTTGATGATATCCGAGACCACGAGACTACTGTTGGCTTTTTGATTACTCATCCAGTTGGCCGGGGAGGGGATCGAGGCCATGGTCAGAAGTTTCCATTTTTTCCCAACGGGTGCCAATTCCGCCAGTTTAATCGAGGCAGAACCTATATCCAAACCAATTTTGGGCAGTGCAGACATACTTTAATTATAGTGGTAAAATGGAAAATATGAAAGGGGTGTTTTTCATAACAAGTGTGGTAATTTTGTTGGTTGGGGCATTTGTGGCGAGACAAAAGTATTTGGCGAACAAACCTCTTAATCCCACCCCGATCGTCTTAAATAAACAAGATGAAAAAGGTCAAGTTTTAAAAGGCCTTGTGGTGAAATATGACATCGGATCGCTAACGGTGGCCATAGACGGAGGCGAAGAAATGTATTTTTCGGATCTGGATAAAATATCGGTCTGGGAAATTATAAATAATCGTCCCCAAATATCCAGTTGGATAAAGGTATCTGTAGGCCAGAAAGTTTCCTTATCCATGGACAAACCAGGCCAGCAATTAATCTCTGTGATTATCCTATAGTTTGCAATCCTTGACTTGGTTTGGTATACTGCAGGCATACATGCTTTTGGAGTTTAATCTTAACGTCCAAATATTATTTTACTTCGATAACCTTTTTCCCATTCATCCACTTTTGAAGAACTGGAGGAATAGACACTGAACCGTCAGGATTTTGGAAATTTTCATAAATGGCAATCATGGCTCGTCCTAACGCAATCGCCGTGCCATTTAAGGTATGAAGGTATTCACTTTTTCCGTCTCTTCGGTACTTAATATTTAGACGCCTTGCCTGAAAATCGGTGGTATTCGAAGTTGAAGTAACCTCTCGATATTTATTTTGTGAGGGCATCCAGGCTTCGAGGTCATATTTTCGTGAGGCTGCACTTCCTAAATCACCACTTGCCATTTTAACAACTTGATATGGTACTTCCAACCCTTGCCAAATATCTTCCTCGGCTTCTCTTAGTTTCTCGTGCCAGCTATCGCTTTCTTCGGGTAAACAGAATAATACCATCTCAACTTTTCTAAACTCATGAACTCTTAATATTCCTCTCACATCTTTGCCATAGCCCCCCCTCTCCTGTCTATAACAGTAAGAGTAACCGGCATATTTTTTGGGTAAATCTTTGGAATCAATCGTTTCGTCCGTATGCTGTCCTACTAAAGTAATTTCGGCGGTTGCAATTAAATCTAGGTTCTCACCTTCAACATTGTATATTTGTCTTTCTTTGTCACTTCTTGACTGAAAACCGCAACCCACCATGATTCTTTCTTTAACTAGATTTGGAGTTATCACAGGGGTAAATCCACCTGCTACAAGTTTTGTCATTGCATATTGAACAAGCGCAAATTCCAAAAGAGCTCCTTCGCCTTTGATAAAGTAAAAACCAGATTGTGCGACTTTAGCCCCACGTTCAGTATCAATAGTATCAGTTAGATTCCCAATATCCATATGATCACGGACCGGGAATGAAAAACTTCTAGGCTGACCAACTTGACGAAGTACCTCGTTATCATCTGCGGTTCCGATTTTAACATCTGGAGCAGAAGGGTTGGGAACTCTAAGCATAAGCATCATAAAGTTTTCGTTAGCATCGGACAATACACCTTGCCTATCATTTAAAAGTTGTTTAATTTCCCGACCGCGTTGAATATCTCCTTTAGTTAATTTATTTCTCTCTGCCCTTAACTTTTCAACCTCTCCAACAATTGTTTTCCTTCTTTGGTCAGCTGCAAGAAGCTCATCTATTACCATCCCATCGAAACCCTTATCTTCGGTTGCCTTCCTAATTTCTTCAGGATAATTTCTTATTCGATTAATTTCTAACATTTCAACTAATACTTTATCATGTCTGTCAAATCATTCTCGAACCTGAGGCTATATTGACAATCTTTTTCAGCGTTTTTTCTTCAATAAAAATGTCTGCTTCCTTTTTGACCGCATCCCGTACTTGTACTCCGCCAAAACCCACAAATAAATCAACCACATCTTTTGCTTCTAAGTCTGTGATCCCGTCTCCAACAAACAAAGTGTTTCCCATTTTTGCCAGTTCTTTAAGCGTGATTCGTTTGCCATGATTTTTAGAAAGTGGATTCGTTTTATCAAAGCCTGTATATTTGCCTTCTTGATCAAAGAATAGGACATTGGAAAAAACATGAGATTCCTTAATATTAATGTGTTTTGCGAAGATTCTAATTGCATCTTTGAATCCACCTGAAATTATGTATATCTCCTTATCTATTTTATGAAGTTCAGAAATCAATTCTTTAGTGCCCGGAGTAGTCTTTCTAATATATTCTTCTCCTAGCCAGTAAAGATCCTCTCTTGTTGGTTGAACCAATTCGAGTCTTAATGCAAGTGCATCAGCGAAATTACTATGGCCATTCATGGCTAGATGGGTAAGCTCTTCGACCTTGTCTTTTATCCCATGCTTTTCTGCAAGCAGATCTATTCCTTCGACAGCGGATAGTGTGCTGTCGCAATCGAAGATTATAATATCATAACCTCTAGGATTGATTTTTCTTTTCATAAAGATGAATTTTATCTTATTGATGCACAATATTCAAACAGAAGTTTCTTAATTAAATACTTGACAAGTAAATTCTTATTTGATATAAGGCATGTTTAATGTCTATAAGGGAAGCACCCAAAATCCTCAATTATGGAGATTTAATTTCTTCAGGCAATTCGCGGTTAAAAGGATTAGAAATTGTTCACAGTGGGGGCAAACAACAGAGGCAGAGAGGTTGGAGGAGTGTACATGGTAAAGGCGATATACCAGAGTCAATTGACTCTTCAAAAACACCATTTAAACCACTTGTTTTACTGGTTCCCCCAAAGCTTTTAGGTACTCATGAGGATACCATTGGAGACCCAAATAACCCGAAGTGGATTCCCGAGGGTCGTAATGAGAGTGGTTTCGCAGAAATTGATTTCTCTAGTGGGTGGGATGGTTCTCCTATAGCAGTTGCGGCTTATACCCTTTGTAAAGGCAATATGATTTTAAACACTCAAGTTTATTCTAGTATTTACAGTGCCTTAGTTACAAAAGGAGGAATGGGAATTATAGATAGTCTAATTTATGGTGATCTAGGCGTTCTTGATGGCCATCACAGGGTTAAAATGGCGGCAGAGTCTTCGACACAGAGACTTAAATATGTGCCTGTACAATTAATTCCTTATTTATTTGATAATTCCGTAGTATTGAATACTTGGCATAGTGATGGCAATGTCTGGACGGCTGAACAAGTATTTGAATGCTTCAAAACTCCTAATACATATGCCGATGCCAAAAGAACGAAGTTTGGTGTAGTAGGAACAGATGGAGTTACAAGAAGGATATTAGATACTCAACCCAGTATTAAAATTCCTCTAAAAAATCTGGTTTAAGTCCTCTTACGCGTGTACCACCCCTTATCCTATAGTTTGCAATCCTTGACTTGGTTTGGTACAATACAAGTATACATGTTCAAGGCTAAGTTAATGTTGACTAATTTATTACTGCAACTTGCCTTTTTAGACTAAGTCGGAGGATAATTGACATCAGTATGTTGCTTGAAATCTCAAAACAGTTGGGTCTTCCCGTTAAGAAAGTGATGGATATGTTGTGGGCTTTGAAGTCCAGTCAAATCGAAAATAACGATTTAGTAAGAAGGGTCGGAATTTCCAGAAATGTCATAAATCAAGTGAAGGAGGGTCTTGAGAATCTATTGGAGCCGGTTTCCGGCAAAACGGCATTGAATGACCAGGGTAGAAATGTTGTTGGTGAACTATTTTTGGGTTCATATGAGACAGAAGAGTCTATGTGGGCATTCTTGGAAAGAAATAACCAATTTGGCAAGGTTGTCAATTTATTGAAAGGCTACAAAAACCTCAGAGCCGAACCCAAAAGAGACTATGACCAATTTACGGCTACTATCGAAACTACCACCAGAAGAGCTATACTGATGGACTTTTTTGAAGATATCAAGGGGAAAAGAATTTTGTTTTTAGGGGATGATGATTTTACTTCGGTAGCCGTATCTCATGTTGGTAAACCAGCCAGGGTCTGTGTGTTAGATATAGACCCCAGAATTTTAGAGGGGATAAAGATAGCGTCAGCGGGAATAGAAACCACAAAATACGATGCCAGGAAAGTACTACCGGATGAGCTGCGGGGTAAATTTGATGTGGTATTTACGGATCCGCCCTATACTACCGAAGGTGTAAGCCTTTTTCTCTCCCGGGCTATCGAAGCTTTAGATATCAATGGCAATCAAGCCGCCAGAATATATTTTTGCTATGGTAACAGTGACAGAGCTAAAGAAAGGTTTCTGCCTATTTATGGTGTAGTGATCAAGTCCGGGCTGATGATGAGATGGGTGTTTGACAAGTTTAACCGTTATACCGGTGCCGAATCCATTGGCAGTGCTAGCTCTCTTTTTATTTGTGACATTACACCTAAAACAAAGGTGCTAATCCATGGAACATACTCGGAAAATATCTACACCACAAAAAATTCCGTTTAATATTTCTAAAGTTCTTGTTTCCGCCTCTTTTGATGTATCGGGTATAAAAAATCTTACATACTTAACACTCGAAAGTTCTTTGGGGAATACCAGTAAAATTTGGTCTTTTGAGGACCAACAAGATAACAAATGGATTATCAAAAAGTATCCAAAATGGTCACAAAAAGAGGATGTTTTCTGGATTCATAAATATATGAACTTACTTCATGAGAAAGGATATCCGCTGTCAATACATAGAGGACAACCAGTAGAAATAGACGGTCATATGTTTGCTGTATATGAATATGCTAAAGGAGTTCAATTTGATTCTAATAATACAAAGCATTTAAGAGAAATGGCGATAGGGCTTAAGGATCTGCACGATTTTAGTAGTGACTTGGTAATTGAAGGAGCGAGAAATTGGCCTGTGGTGGCAGATTTTAAACCGGATATTTGTTTTCTTGATACTTTTGATTTAGGTATCCTGGCAAATGAAGTTGAAATAAAAAGAATAAAAATTCTAATTATCCAAGCTTACAAAATAATAACTAGCATATTTAAACTTTCACAAAAGAAAACTACTCCAATTCACGGCGATTATAGAACAAAAAATATAAAGTTTAGCTCCATGGGAATATCTAAAGTATTTGATTTTGGAAACGCGAGAAATGACTGTCTCGAAGCAGACATAACACTGACCCTAAATGATTTACACGCTGTTTATTTAAATGGTGATTGGAAAGAAAAACAAAAGGAGTTTTTATCAATATATAATGAACATGGACATATTTCAAAAGTAATACCTGAATTTATTTATGGATCAGGTCTCACATTGTTGACACGGGAATCTATATATCTAATCAAGGAGTATATACATACAAGTAGAAGGGAATTATTGGCCGATCTGGAAAGGGTAATTAGTGAGCTTGAGTTTCAACTTAACAATTTACATCTTCAGATGAACATGTTCGAAGAAGTATTTAGTAAAAGTAAGTACTCAATTATTTAAGTGTTTAACTATAGACTTTACCCAAAATTCAATATCGTATTTTGAGGCGTTTTCTAAACATCTTTTTGCAATTGTTTTTCTTAAATTGGCATCTTCTATCAGCCTTTGTAGGTCGTTAATTATATGGTTTCTTTCTGAAATCAAACACCCGCTGTGTAATTCTGGATAAACCTCTTCGTTTGGGACCACGCACGCTATTTCTGCGGCTTCTTGTTCCATCATAGATAATCCAAATCCTTCATGAAAAGATGTGCTGAACCCAATATCCACCTGTCTAAGTAGCTCCCAATATTCAGTCTGTTTCTTTAACCTAGAAATAAATTCTACATTTTGAAGATTGTGTAAACTCCGTAATTGTGGTTGACATAGCAATTTATATGCAGAAGAATTTGAATTGGTTCCCCAAGTTTCAGATTGACAGATTAAGAAATCGACTTCTGGATACTTTTGAGCAAGAGACTTAATTATTCGAAAAGCCTCGATAGTGCCCTTGTCTGATCTCCACATATTATTCCACAATACTTTTAAAGTTTTAGATCTTTTCTTAGGAAAAGACCTAATTGAATTTGTGTCTATACCCAAAGGGACGATATTTGCACTTATATCACCATAAGTTTTTTGAATAAGATTTAGAGAATAATTACTATGTGAAATAATAGCTCTAGATTTTTCTATACTACTTAAAAAGTTATTATTTATTTTTAATAAATATTTATTTTTATCACAATCCCACCCAACACACGAATCTGGGAATAGAATATAAGATATAACCTTTTTCCATAAACGATTTTGTTCTTTGTCAATAATCAACGCATTATCAAAATTTGCGTAAGGGTAGAGTATTCTAAATGAGTTGTTAAAATCCATACTATCGCATAACCAATTTCCAGAAATTGAATATCCGAGCTTTTCGAATAACTTAAATCCTCTTTCGGTGATTATTTGAGGCCAAATGTTTGCAAAATAAACACTTTTCATTATTTGTTTTTCTTTTTAGTGATGATCGCCCACGCCATGTCTTGAAGGCCTATTCCAATAGGACCTAATCCTTTTGACATTTGGCCTAAATCAAAAAATAAATACCAAATAATTCCATAGATTGTGGTCGAGAGTCCAAACAAAGTGAAGATCTGCTTATACTTCTTTATTCTTTTCTGAATTAATTCTCCCAGACGCTGCCTTTTGTACTTCTTTGCTCCAATTAGAAAGGAGTCTGCCAAATCATGGCTGATATTTAAAGGTGGGTGGAACAATTGGGCAGATTTTACATAGTGAGTTATTAAATTAACTTTTTCGATTCGGTTAGAAAATTCAGAATCTTCACTCCATGCCACATTTTCGTCAAAAAAGTGGTTGCCTATTCTAGTTTTGATATTCAATCTAAATGATAATCCAGGCATGTACATCTTAGGACCATTGTTGAAATAGGTTCGTAAATTTGCTACAGATTTATTGAAGAACCCTTTTTTTGTTTGAAAAATTAATTTTGGTTTTACAACATCATACCGGTCGAGGGCTTTATCTAACTTGTTAATGCAATTCTTATCAAATATCGTGTCACAATCGGTCACAATAACTTTTGGAGTTTTTACTAATTCAAGGCCCCTGTTTGTGGTTACGGACACATTTTTTTTTGGGACTATACAATACCTAATACCTAACTCTTTTATTATTTTTTCGAGGAATTTATTTGGTGTCATGGATACAATTATTTGGGAAGAAAGTGATGTTTTTCTGATAGAGTCAATACATTTTAAAACTCTGTAGTCATCACTGATTCTGATAAGTACCGTTATCATGACTAAATTAGAGACTTTTTCTAATTCTAACTATATCCAAAAATTTGTCTTGGAGCTTAGTGTTATTTTCAAAGCTTCCCCTGAAAACGCAGGTTGTCATTATCGATAAAGTTTTCTCTACTCCTCTAGCTGCATTACACAAATGTCTACCTTCAATTAAAACGGCGGCTCCCTCGGCCTCTCCCGTAGTAATGAGTACATCCGCAACTTGAGATCCCAGGGATTCTTGATCTTGGAGTCTGCGAGCATAAATATCAACAGCTCGGGCCAATTTACTAATTCCTAAAACTCTCTTACCCGGAACATAGCCAACATGGGCGTAGCCAAAGAATGGAAGAAGATGGTGCTCACATGTTGAAAAGAAGTCAATATTTTTGAGCACAATAATATCTTTGTATTTTGTTAAATTTTCAAACAACTTATTCTCTTGTTCAAAGCTTCGCTCATAACCACCCAACAAATATTTCATTGCTTCCTCGTGTCGTTTGGGTGTCTCTCTTATGCCATCTCTGTTTGGGTCATCTCCCAATTGAACGAAAAAATCCACAACAGCCTTTTGAATATTAAGGTTTTTCGATGTAACATTATTCATAGCAGATCTTAAATTACGTTTGGTTACGTATGGCACTGCGGCCGTATACACTTATAATATACTAAACAAGACAATTGTCAATACTTTGTACTTAGTTTTTTGCTATAATCTCCCGCGTTATGGCAAGTGTATTGGAAATAGAATCTTTACTTGAAGAGCACGGTGTGTCGCCCAACGAAAAATTGGGGCAGAATTTCGTGATTGATAAAGGAGTAATACGATATATGGCTTCGCTAGTTTTAAATGGAGCACATGTGATAGAAGTGGGAGCGGGCACAGGAAATTTAACCAATGCTTTGGCTAAGGTAGCCTCAAGTGTCACATCCTTAGAAATAGATCAAAAATTCGAACCGTTTCTTACCAAAGTACAAAAAGAAAATGGGAATGTAGATGTTAGATATGCTAATGTTTTAGATACTGGCTTGGCGGAATTTATAGAACCAGAGATTACCCAAGCGATATCAAATCTACCGTTTCATATTATTGAGCCTATGATTTGGCTACTAGCAGACAGCGAAATCTTAAATGCTGTGCTTATGATTGGTGATAACGCGGCAGGGCTTCTTCTTGCAGAAGAAACAGACGGAATTTATGGGAGGATGTCGTTTATAGCCCAGACCTTTTTTGTAATTGAACATTTATTAACGGTTTCAAAAGATAGTTTTTACCCTTGTCCCAGGACAGATTCCGCAATAGTTAGAATGACTCCTAAAGAAGAATCCCAAATATCAGCTTCAGCATCAAATTTTATCTTTGCCAGACTGGTTAAAACGGCAACGCATAGTCAACTAGTAGAAAATGTGATTAAAGAAGCAATTGTAGCCAGATCAGAAATAGCTGGCAGAGGCACTTTGGATAAACAGGAAAGTCACCAACGAGATCGCGCCGTTGTTCGACGCCAAACAAAAGGTTGGGTGCAGCAATGGAATACATATGGAGATATTGCTCAAAGTGAGGATCGTGAACGAGGAGCAATTGACCAAAGTCGAGCTTTGCAGATTATAGCTAACATGAGATTGGGACAAGATATTTTAGAGAGATCTTTCATGAGCCTTGATAATCCGGGGATTAGAGAACTGGTTGCTGGAGTAAGATTGGTTTTTGAACTAGGTTATTAGAACCTATAGTATTGACAACTTGCGGGAGAGTGATATAATCTTGGGTAGATGATCCAGAAGGCTATAACTAAATTTATTCCGGGGCTGGTTAGCCTCAGTTAACTTCCCCGCGAGGGGATTTTTTATTTAATATTCCTGCCCTAAAAAATATATGGGTAGAAAACAAAACATATGGCCATTGCAAGAGC
>CAYITQ010000001.1:0-107691 GCA_964366335.1 uncultured Gammaproteobacteria bacterium | reverse complement strand
ATACAAAAATGCCGTATCTCCGTTGTACGGAGCCAGAACCACGGCATCTTTGGGAATTAATCTATCTACGGCTCTCCCGGCATTGACTATGGAATAATGATTGATTTGATACCTCCCTCGCACCTCATACCAGGAAAAGGCAAACATAAATAGGACACAGACCAGCATCAAAAGTTTTTTAATAAAAGTATTTGCCCGGCTGACTCCTAAAGCCAATATAATTGATATTATGGGAATGATAGTAATTTGATAATAATCATGGTGGACATTCCCCGTGGCAAACACCGTCAGATAAGCCAAGGCTCCGATTACCCAAGCCAGCCAATAACTATTTATAGCTACTAAGCCTTCCAAAAGAGGATATATTCCCCAAGACCCCAAGATTAGATGGCCGATCCGCTCGCCGAATATCCATTGGAAAAAAGCCCCTTTAAATCTAATGCCATTACCATTTAGAAGCCAGATATTAGCCGGGACTCCCATGGGATATCTGGCCTCCCATATCCTCCACATTAAAAACGGAGTAAACAAAATTAAGTTCCAAATCCAGAATAATTTGGATTTAAATAGTTGAAGTTTACATTCCCGCCACCACTGCCAAAATATGGGCATTAATAAAAATAGAGCCACCGGCTTGACTAAGACTGCCAAAGCCCCAAAAATAGCGCTCAAGTATATTTTTTTGTAATCAAACAACACTAAGGCTACCAGGCTCAAGGTAACCATGAGAGATTCAGGAAGAATTATTCTGGTAAAAAAGATATTGTAAGGCAGAAATAAGAAAAAGCCCATACCAAGCAGACCGACCGATTTATCAGCTTTGCGACAAAGTATAAAATAAATTAACACGGAACTTATTAGTGTTGCTAGTACAGATGTTATTCTGCCCCAAGTCTCAAGTGTCAATAAACCAAAAGTAGAAAATAATGTGTAATGAATCAGATTAAATATGGGAAATTCGACAAAACGGTAACCGTTGGGATTAAACAAACCTTTACCCGAAACATCCGAAAAATCATCATATCTGGGATAGAGCATGTCCACTCCATATTTCACAAAGTTTCTGGTGACTGAGGAAGTATCCGCCTGCCGCCAAGAGTGCCAATCGGCAACGGGACTGGTAATCTTGTATAACCGCACAGCAAAGCCTAAAGTCAAAATTATTAAAAATATTATTTTATATTTCATGCCAGCTCTTTAAATTTTTGGGTAACACCCGTAATCAGCCAAAATACAGTGGCGATCTTTGAAGCTTCAAAGATATCGATAAATACCGCATTCAACAATAACCCGGTAGTAATACAAACAATTGCCCAGACAAAATGACTTTTCGAAGGTAACCAACTTTTGAATAATCTTATAAAAACTAAAGCAAAAGCTGCAAAGCCCAAGATTCCGGTTTCAGCCAGGACTCTTAGGTAATCATTGTCCACAGCCAAGCCCACGGACGAATACCCCGTTCCCAAAATTGGATTTTTAGAAAAAGCGCGGATAGCCTTAGGCCACGAAACTTTGAGTCTAATATTAAGTGACCTGTCTTCGGCTACCTGTGTCGGTTTCAAGGCGTCAGGGACGGTATTTACATCCCTGATTATTTTTTCTTCTGCCCGTGCGACTGTAATCAAATTGAAATATCTTCCTGCCAATTGGGGTGATAAAAATATACTAACTATCGAGATGATCCCTAACAATACCAATCCCCACCATTTTTTATATCTTAATAAGAATATTCCGGAAACAATTACCAATGATGCAAAAGTAATTCTCGAAGCGGACAATAACATGACCCAATAAATCAGTCCGCCACCAATAATCATTACCCATCGGTGAGCATTTTTTGAAATTATCAGCGACAACAAAATTAATAATGGAAATAAACTAAAAGCAGCCAGATCATAGTGCCCGGCAAAGGTAGAATTAATCCGGGCTCCCTCTCCCAGAGACAAAGCCAGACCCTTGGCAAACTCGGAATTGGTGGTAGAAATTATCGGCCAATTTAAAAACTGCTGGCCTAAGCCATAAATTGCCACAATTAATCCCACCAGAAGTATCATTTTTACTAAGTTGTTTAGCTGTTTTATATTACTTACCGCCCAATAACCTACAAAGTACATAGACATATATTCAATTCTCCTTAAAAAATGTAATACGCCCAGACTGGGAACAGCTGTTTTTGTCAAAAATACTCCGGCGAATATACTCACAAAACCCACTGCCCAATAGATCAAAATTGCCTGGCCAACCGGAGTTTTCAGATCAGAAAATTTATTTTTTATATTTGCGATTATCCACAATCCAAAAATACCTGCCAAAACAAAATCTTCAAGTCTTACCGACACGAATGTCCCCCCCACTCCCAAAAGAGGAAACTTGGGATACAAGGGGACTACAAACAACACCAGTAATAACAGCCACCATTTATATTTTTCCATAAGCTTTTACCAGTGACAAAGTAACAAGTGACAAAAGTAAAAGAGTGGTCAGACGGATGATATATTCAGACGGAACATACCGGACAGTAACTTTGGTGGTGTAATGGACACCATTTATATTTATCTGTTCCGTGGGTTTGATGGGAACAAAGCCATTAATAAACAGAGACTGCTTGCCAAAATGGACGATTTCTTCCAAAAAACTGCTTTGGGTTTGATCACGAATCAAAGATTGAGCCTCTTCCGGAGGATAATTTAGTCTGTAACTCAAGATACCTACAAAATTGCGTTTATAAAAATCCATGATTTGCTCACGGGTCATATTGGTAAAATATGCCTTCCGGTTGAGTGATTCGGTATCTGCCGGCTCAAAAGACTTTAGTGAATTTGGTAAATCATGGGGAAAGCTACTATCAGGATAGAGAAGGTAAGCGGCGCAAAAGAACCAGATAATGGCCAGAAATATTTTCATTGAAACAGGCGGGCCCGGCCCAAATGATATTTAGGATTTTTGTTTTTCCGCTCCCCTATTACTTTAGCTGGTATCCCACCCACTACTATAAACTCATCCACATCCTTAGTTACTACCGCTCCACCCGCAATCACTGCTCCCTTACCTATCTTTACTCCGGGCATAATAATGGCTCTAGGACCGATAAAGACATAGTCACCTATAACAACGGCTTCCTCCCGGGCGGTAAATTCCTCTGAATCCAAATCATGTTCCGAATTGTATATCATCACTTCCGAGGCAATATCCACATGATTTCCGATTTTGATTTCTTTTCTACCATCCAAAAATGTCCCAAAGCCCACAATTGTATCTTCGCCAATATTTATACCCTTGGGATCAAAAAACCTAACCCCCATATGTAGAGTCGATCCTTGTCCCATTTTTAAGCCGGATAAGGTAAATAAAGCGTAACGAACCGGTCCAATCGGGCAATGCTCTGAAACGAAATGTAATATCATTAGCTCAAAATCCCAGTACCAATTCAAGACTCTCCTGCACGCTTTTCCCAAAGCACTAGCTACATTCAACGGCTTCCCATCCTTAGTGGTAAATCCTATTCCTTTTGAGTTTATTTTGATGTTTTGTTCGTATAGCATAATTCAAGTACAGCCAAGGTTTCCTGGGCGCATTTGGCCCAACTGAATGATTTTACTCTTTCTAGACCTAACTTTACAAATTTTTCGCGGTCGGTGACTGCTTTTTGCATTCCGGCGGTAATACTATCTATGTCATCTGGCTGTACATAGATACCGGCAGTACTTGCTACTTCGGGCAGACTGGCCACGGCTGAGACCACCACAGGTGTCTGACAAACCATGGCCTCTAAAATGGGAATTCCAAAGCCTTCTACAAAAGACGGTAGGACAAAAGCCATACTTTCAGACAATAAGACTTGTTTTTCCCATTCTTCTACAAAACCGGTAAATACAACTCTTTCGTCTAACTTCAAACTTCTAACCAGGCCAAATATTCCGGCGTAGAGCCAGGCTTTTTTGCCAACAATTACTAAATTATAATTTTCATCCAGTTTGGCAAAGGCTTTGACTAGCCCCTCTACATTTTTACTGGGTTTTAAGCTTCCTACAAAAATAAAATAGGGTTTGGAGATACCATATTTTTTCAAGACTGATTTATTGTGAACTGGTCCGTCTATCGCCGGATTACACGCCAAATGAGCAGTAATTACATCAGTTGGGTTTTTATTATAAATTTTGATTATTGCATCACGGGTGTAATCTGATATGGCCATGACTTTGCTGGCATTTTTTATAGAGTAAGTGGTCCAACTCTTCAATTGATTAAAATCCTTTGCAGTAAATTGATCAGGAGTGGACAAAAAGCCCAGGTCCATTATCGAGACAACTGTCGGCATGGGAGCAAATCTCGGGGCATAGTGGGTCATGCTGAAAAATACGTCTGGTCTAGGATTATGGATATAAAGATCTAAGGGGAGACGTGTCTGAGTCCACAATTTAAAAAAGGGAATTACTCTGTAATTCAAATCCGGCAAGTCTTTCTGGGGTGGATTTTTAAGATAAATTACAAACTGGTGCTTAGTTTTTAATTGAGAGAGGGCCCAGAGCAAATTGTAGGCATACTCATTTATCCCCACTCTATTCTGGGTCAGATTGGCTTCATTGGCATCAATTCCGATAATCATACTAATTTTTTATAATTATTTTTACTAACAATCGACCGCTTGAGACGCTTTTCCAACTTTTTCCTAGCTCCCCCTGCAATATCACCACCAACTTTAGCATCTCTTGCGAGTTTATTCATGCCCTGGGAATTTTCTGTGCGATGAATTTCTGTTGTTGATCTTTCTCCAAGCATTGTAAAGATCAATTCAAAATCATCCATATGATCTCGTAAGTTTTGTCTCTTGAGTCCCTTTAATTTCTTGTATTCACTGGGCGTTACTCCAAATGTGGCTTTGGAAATCTCTGCTGTTAATATCTCATACTCTCTCTGTTGCTTTACTCCTCTATTCTTCCACTCGTCAGTTAGTTCTCCGCGAATTGCTATGCCTCGCATTCTTTTTTCTATCCAATCACCACGGTATCCCTTTAATTTATACAATACTCGTGTACGCTTTGTGGCCAATTCAGGATCCTCTATTTCTTGAATTCTCTCATATCCAACTTTTGCCAACCATCTTTTTAATGGTTCTGCTTTTGATGAGGGGATTGATTGAATGATACGAAATATTCCTTCAGTATTAGCACAATTCATTTGTTGATTTCCACCGGCAGTTTTTATAGAAAGGGTATGTACAATTTGTACCCACCCTTTTGCCAATTCCATATCGCGTAATTTCATTCGTTGGATATATTGTTTGGAATCAGTAGAATCAATAAGTGCCAAAACTACATCTTCTATAACAAACCACCACTCATTTTTATAGATCAGTTTTCTAATCTCTTTTCCTTTAAATAATGCAATCTTTGTAGCATCAGACAACATATTACTTTTTTCCAAATACTACTATAACATCATCATCGATTACAGGGTGTTTAAAAGCTTTTTCAAGTTTATTTCTCGCATATCTTACATATGGGACATCGTCCGGATCATGAATCAAAACATCTTCACCTTCAATACCAGAAATTACCACAAAATGTCCTTGATATGGCCCCGTTTTATCTACTAGTGTATTCCAGTCAATACACACCTGAACAAGAAATCCTTTTTCGGTGTATTCCAATAGTTGTTGAACCGTATGATCTTTTTTTTCAAAAAGTCCCAATTCAATCATTTTTGATCTGAACTTTTCATGATTTTCCAAATCAATATATCTCTTTTGTTCTTCCCAATTCTTCTCTCCCCAATTCACCCTAAATTCTTCTTCATTAATAAAATAGTCTTTTTTGGAGAAACATATTGCCTTCAATCCAAAATGGTCAAGCAAAACTACCTCTTGTGATAAAAATGTATACATTCCTTTTTGGTGACCAACAATTTTATTAAATTCATCGAAATCCGACTCGAAATCTGGATAATAATATTTAATCATCATGGCAACACAAGTCTGTCCGCACTCAAACCCCCGGTTTTGGATAAATGGAATATTTAATTTCATATTAATGATTTATAAACTTCAAGTGTTTCTTTTGCGCATTTGTCCCAGCTGAATTTGGCTAATTGCTTAGTCCCCAACTCAACTAGTTTTTGTCTGTTTTTAATAGCCTCTGTGATGGCTTTGGCCATTTGCTCAATATTATACGGATCAAAATATATTGCAGCGTCCCCGGCAACCTCAGGCAACGAAGAAGTATTTGAACAAGCAACAGGAGTCTTATGATAAAAAGCCTCTAATATAGGCAGACCAAAACCTTCATAAAGAGAAGGATAAACAAAAGCTGAGGCGCCAGCCAAATAATTGACATAATCTTGGTCTGAGATATAACCCAGATCACTTCCTTCACCAACAACTATCAATTTAAGTCCTGCGATTTCACAGGCTTTCTTCAGGTGTTCAATCTTTTTGCGAGGTTGGCGTGCTCCTACCGCCATTATGTAATTTGAATATTTGGTTATTTGTTTACTTAATTTGTGTCTAGTGGACATGGCTTCATAAATCACATGAATCTTATCGGGATGTATATTAAATAGTCTTCTCAAATCAGATGCAGTATTCTGAGAGACACATATAAATGCGTCGCACTCTTTGACTGCCCACTTCATCTTGGCAGTATGCACCTCCACAATTTTTGGATCCAGCTCAGCTGGATATATAAAAGGAGTCAGATCATGAATGGTCGTCACTTTTTTAGCATTACTTGGCCCCTGAATCCAATCTGACGAATGATAGATATCGATTGGACCCGTAAAAGTCTCTACGTCCACAATGTGTAGCCAGTTCCACAAAAATTCCATGGCCATGAGTGGATATCTGGAAAATTTAAATGTTTTTAGATCAACCAATGGTTGCAGATTATTAATCAACTCCTGGGTATAATTAGACACTCCAGTGCCATAAATTATTGATGATATATCAATTCCGACTTTCATATTTATATATTAACCCAACTCCCTCAAAGTTTTTAGTATCTGTTATTTTCCAACCTCCAGCTTCCAACTTCTTCTGCGTCAATTTGGCAGGGTCAGTAAGACCAGTAAGATATTCCATATACCAAAACTTCTTCATGTCGCTTGTTACTTTGTCACTTGTCACTACTTTTAAATTGGGATCATACCAGTAAAATGGGGCAAATTTATCAAAAAACTTGACTACGACTGTAACATTTTGCATACGCATAAAATCAATCGCCTGTCTCCACTGCTCACGCTGTAACCTAGGTCTTGTGAAATACAATACATTACCTACAACGCTGATATATACCATCAGCGTGATAAAAGTTTTGGGAAATTTGGTGGCTGCACCTGCCATTATCATAATCAGAGCCGGCAAACAATACAGTAATCTAAATGGCTGGGTTTGAGGAATCCAAAAAGATAAAATAAAACTAACCAATATAGGTATTCCTAACCACACCCACAAAAACTTTCTTTCCAATCTATTCAGGAATATTCCAGCGGACGTTACCCCCAATACAAAAATTATATATATGGCATATATCCATTTAGGCATCAAGTTAATCCGTCCGGCCATAAATTTGAATATTATTTCCGGAATAGCTTTGGCGGGAGAGAGAGTCAGGACATTTCTCCAGCCAGGTAAATAGCTATCTATATTTACTCCGCTCCGGAGTTGCTCCGCAAACTTGAGAATCCAAGGTGAATATAAGGCAATAGGCACTAGTAAATAGGGAATAGTAATAGGGCGAATAAGTATTTGAGCTAAAATCAGAAACATACCTGAATAATGAGTGTACAAAATCAAGGTATTGGTGACCGCCATAAATATATATTTTTTCTGTTTCAGAAAAAGCATGGAAAGCAAACCAAGCATCGCGAGCATAGAGTAACTCCTAAATTCTTGTGAATAATAAATGTGATAGGGATTGATGGCCAGAAAAAATGCAGAGAGTAGTCCAAACTTATTTCTTCCGGCTAATAAATATATTAATCCGATCGAAATTACCCCAAACATTACTGGTAATAATCGTAACCATATTTCCAAACGATTGACCTGTATCCAATAATGAGCCAGGATATAAAATAAGGGTGGGTGAAAATCAGCTTGACGTGCAGACCATATTTCATCTACACTCTTTTCAGACATTACAGCTTGTGCCGCTTCATCTAGCCACAAACTCTGGTTTAAGTTTACGAGTCTTAACCCTAGTCCCAATATTAAAATTAAGACGATGAGGACTTTTTCTTTACCCATACCACAATATGATAGATCATCATCAAATAACTCAAAAACAATCCATGCCAACCATCCAGAAATCCTCTGTGCCAAATATACCGGCGAATAAAATCAAAAGCAGGATTGACGGCTGTTGTCTCGCGTGATGTGTAGTCATTTAATTTATTCATAAACTGTTCAACTGTTGTATAGTTTTGGTGAATCTTGAAACCCTTGAGTCGACCAATCTTCCTTTTTGTTTTAATTTCTTCATGCACACTACCCACCCACTCACAACTTTTTCTGTCGTATAACCAGACATGTCTATCCACATCGGGTCCCCAATTGGTATGATAAATGGCTTTGCCAAAAATATAATTAAGTCTTGGGATTTTATAGGCAGTATATTGTTCATCGTTTATAGTTTGTAGTTCATCGATAAGTTCGGGAGACAGCCACTCATCATCATCCAGAGATAGTATCCAATCATGTTTACAAAGAGCAGCTGCATAATTTTTTTGATCCGAATAATTTACAAATTTATGATCTGTATTATCAACGATAACCACATCATCAGACACTTGTCCGGCCGTCGCAAAACATTGTGGCAATATTTTATTTTTATCTCTAGATATTATTGTTACAGATATCTTCATAAAGCTTTGCTATTTTATCCCATGAGAACTTTTCGGCTTGTAACCGGGGTTTGTCACCCCATTTAATTAACAAGGCTCTATCTAAGGCTTGTGTATATTTTGCCGTATCAGTAGGATCTACAAACAGTCCTGCATCCCCTACTATCTCACGTCGGATTGGATCGTTTGTAGTTACGACCGGCAGTCCCGAAGCCATGGCTTCCAGCATGGCAATACCGAATGATTCTCTTTCTGACGTAGGATACGAAAACAAATCACACGCAGTATAGACACTTGGCATCTCGTCATGTTTATATTCCACATCTCCACCAATTCCTACCAATAACACAGAAGCTGTGATAGTCTTTGTAGCACTTATTAATAATTTCTGTCTTTTGGAAATTTCTCCGATTTTTGAAGTCTTAACCGCCCCAACGCATAAAATAACTGGTTTAGGTTTATCAATTTTTAGAGGTTTATTTTTTGGATTAAATTTATCCAGATCCACACCATTTGGAATTTTTACCACCTTTACATAGGGATTTATTTTGTGAGCCCAATCACATTGATATTGAGTTAAGCCTACAAAGACATCAGGAAACACCCAGAGATTTAGTTTGTCATCCCAGCCAAAACCGGACTGGCCGGGAATAATAAGTTTCTTACCGTGGAACATGCACCAGAACCTAGCTAATATTGCATCGAGGCGGCCATTGGTTGAAATCAGAACGTTAGTGTTTTTATTTATTCCACCAAATATATTCTTGTATATCGTGACTTCGTGACCTAGGGAAATTAGTTTTTTGGATAGTTCACCCACGAAAGTCTCCGCTCCTCTGGATATTTTGTTATAATTCTCGCACAAAAATGAAATATTCACTAACCGTTATTATACCAGCCTACAACGAGGAAAGGACTGTCCGGCAGGCAATCCAACGGGTATTACAAGCAAAGACAGGCATTTCAGGCAAAGAAATAATCGTTGTAAATGATGGCTCCTCCGATAAGACATTAATAAAAATCAAATCCGTTAAATCTGATCGTATCCGTGTCATCAATAAGACAATAAATGAGGGGAAGGGAGCAGCGATCAGAGACGGACTGAAAATAGCTAAGGGGAACATTTTTGTCATTCAGGACGCAGATTTGGAATATGACCCAACAGAATATGTTAGATTAATCAAGCCAATCCTAGATAATAAAGCAGATGTAGTATATGGTTCAAGATTTATGGGCAACGGTGCTCATCGGGTCCTTTATTTCTGGCATATGTTAGGAAACCAGTTTTTGACACTTATTGCCAATATTCTCACTAATCTAAATCTGACAGATATGGAAACTTGCTACAAGGTTTTTACTAAAGAAGTAGCCAAGAAACTGTATTTGAAAGAATCTAGATTTGGTTTTGAACCGGAATTTAGTATCAAGGTAGCCAAAATGGGCTCTCGGATTTATGAAGTGGGAATAGGCTATTCTGGCCGGAGCTACGCTGAAGGTAAAAAAATTACTTGGAAAGACGGCCTGATTACTCTCTGGTGCTTATTTAAATATTCGATAAACTAATCATTCACAGGAACTCACTTTTAAGTATATAATAATCAATAAATATGTGTGGAATTGCTGGTAAAGTTTATCTTAAATCTGGAGAAATTGATCAAAGAGATTTGGCTTTAATGTCAGATAAAATCACCCACCGCGGCCCAGATGACCGGGGAATATACATTTCCCCGGACAAAAAAGTGGGATTGGTTCACCGCCGCTTGGCAATTATTGACTTATCAGCGGCAGGGCATCAGCCCATGAATTATCTAAACAAATGCTGGATCACCTTTAATGGTGAGATCTATAACTTTGGAGAAGAACGGAAAAAATTGGAAAAATACGGTTATAAATTTAGATCTGAGTCCGATACAGAGGTAATTCTGGCTTTATATGATAAATGGGGAGTCAAATGTGTAGAACATTTGCGGGGCATGTTTGCCTTTGCGATCTACGATATGCAAAAACAAACAGTTTTCCTGGCCCGCGACCGGGTGGGTAAAAAACCGCTCAAGTACTTTTTCAGCCCGGAAATTTTTGCTTTCGCGTCAGAACTTAAAGCCTTGCTGGCCTTGCCGGAAATAAAAGCGGAGCCGGATACCGCTGTCCTGGAAACCTATTTGGCCTATGGTTATGTCCCTGCTCCGCAAACGGGTTTTAAAAATATCTACAAATTGGAACCCGGACACTATTTGACCTTAGACCTAAAACACAAAACTTTAAATAAACATTGTTACTGGGAAATCGATTTTACTAAAAAACTTGAGCTATCAGAACAAGAGTGGAAAACAAAAATATTACAAACTTTGGAAGAATCCACCAAATTGCGGATGATTTCAGACGTGCCCGTCGGCGCGTTTTTATCGGGTGGAGTCGACTCCAGTAGTATCGTGGCCACGATGGCAAAACTGTCTGCCAAACCGGTTAAGACTTTTACCATCGGTTTTTCTGAAAGCCAATATGACGAATCCGAATATGCCCAAATAGTTGCAAATATCTTTCATACCCAACACACGATTTTACAGGTAAAACCCGGGTCGGTGGATATTTTGCCCCAGCTGGCCGAACAATTTGAAGAGCCGTATGGCGACAGCAGTGCCTTAGTTACTTACCTAGTCAGCAGGCTGGCCAGACAGTATGTAACGGTTATTTTAAATGGAGATGGCGGAGACGAAAACTTTACTGGCTATTCGCATCATCTCAAGCTTCAGCGAGACTATTTATTATCTCCGTTGGCAAAATATTTCCCTATGGGCAAATATTTAAAAAGTCTTCACCCTGGCGTATTGGAAAAATATTTTGAATATAAAACTCATTTTAATTTTGCAGATCCAAAAGATATTTACAGAAACGCCTATCAAAATGCAAAAGCCACAGATATCAGAGACAAAATCCTGTCTGTTGATTTTAAATATTATTTGCCGGATGATTTACTAACCAAAGTAGATTTGGCCAGTATGAAAGTGGCTCTCGAATGCCGGTCACCGCTTTTGGATCACAAAATGGTGGAGTTGGCTGCCCAAATTCCCTTTAATTTAAAGGTAAAAAATGGGCAAGCAAAATACATTTTCAAAAAATCGCTGGAAGATATACTTCCCAAAGAAATCCTGCACCGGCCAAAAATGGGCTTTAGTATTCCCCTGGCCAAATGGTTTTCCCAAGAATTAAATTCATATGCCAGATCCATTTTATTGGACAAAAAATCCCATATCAACAATATTTATCCAAAAGATCAGATTGCAGAAATGTTGGACAAACACAGTGAAAAAAATGATTTTGGGCCCCAACTTTGGAAATTGCTGATGTTGGAATTGTGGTGGAAAAAGTATTTTCAATAGCCTGAAGGCGAAGCAAAAATTTTACGGCGTAGCCATTTGAGGGGAGTCTGCCAGGAAGCCTTGAGCCAATAAGAAAGATCTGCCGGTTTCCAGACGGAAACAATTTCCGGTGAATGGGGCAGATAAAAAGACACAGGATATGCAAAGTTTTCAGAAAATCTTAGGCCCATTTCGTATTTAAATTTAAAATTGCGTTTTATGACGTTGGTGTCATTGGGCGACCTGTGTAAATGGGTAGCGTGCAAATAAGCACAATCATCCATGAATTTATATTTACGGGGTACGCGGTCTTGGACAAGCGTTTGATTTTGATCAAAGACTCCCTGCTGACCATGGGGCTTGCCAAAATGAAGCCCGGATAGAAGAGATAAATTAAAAAATCTGATAGTGATATGGCCTGAATACTTGTCTATGTGATATTTTCCCCCGCCGGGTTCCTGATAGTGATAAACATCTCCCAATAGATCGTAATAAGGATGGATTAAATATTCCAAGTTTTGAATTTTATTACTTTTAATAAATTTTGCAGTTTTATTGATGGATTGTTGCGGCCAAATTTCATCACCATCCAGAATCATCAGCCAATCCGCTTTTGTCTCGTTTAACATTTTATTTCTAAACATAGTAAATTCAGAAGCGCTCTTTTGATTTACCCGCTTGAATTTTATTTTGGGATTGGCTATAGATTTAATAATATTCACAGTATTATCTGTCGAACCAGTATCCCAGACCATAATTTCATCCACATAATCAATAACCGACATTAGTGAATACCAGATCCACCTCTCTTCGTTTTTAACTATCATCTGGACAGATATTTTCATACCTTTTGAGCCAAACAATAAACTGAGGTTCCAAATGGAAGTTTTATAACTTTAGCCAGTATAGCTTCTGTTTTTAACATTATATATAATAACCAGTTTAAAGGTGACCAGAGCGGTCGAACATCGGAGCTTTGTGACGATTTTAAGTTTCTCCAAAACAAACTGGGAAAAAATAAGGTCAAATTAAAATACGATATGTAATCAATTTTGAAATCTTGGCTTTTCACTAAGTTGGCTAACTGGGTTGCCGTGAATCTCCTACCTGTCTGTACCACAGTATCATGACCTCCGCGCAAGAATTTAAATGCTGGTACACGAATCAAGATCCAACCATTTTTCTTTAGAACTCTGTACGCCTCTTCCAACGCTTTTGTTGGGTTTACATTTTTATGATACAAAACATCAAAACTAGTCACTAGATCAAAACTTTCCTTTGAAAAAGGTAGTTTGTTTACATCTGCTTTAATTAAACGGTCAATCGGATATTTTCTGGAAAATTTAATGGCTAAGGAATGTGCGTCTATGCCGGTAACATGACCATATTTTTTCAAAGCCATAGTTGTTCCCCCTGCACCACACCCGGCATCCAAGATTTGACTCTTGGCTGGTAAGTGACAATATTTATCAATAAGATCCAAGCTAAACTCACGGTTTACCCGATACCAAAAATGGGTTCCTTCACTCACAAATATTCGGGGATATTCAGATTTTTCCATTTTTATACCTCCACAATAAAACAAACGCTGATAGCAAAAATATTCCAGCTGTTATTCCCAGACCCCGCTTGACCCATATTTGCGGAGTATAGAATATACGGTACGAGCCTGGTTTTTCGACCCAAAATGCATTCAACATATCATAAGCCGGTATTGGAGAACTTTTAGGCGCATTTATTTGCCATTTGGGATCGTATGACTCCGAAAACACAACCCATGTTGGTGCATTTTGAACTTCGATTCGATATTCCGTTTGGCTAATCTTAGAATAAGGTATTTCAGGTGAGTTGAAAATAGTCCCTGACAGACTTTTTAGGTCTGTGATGACTTTTGATGTAGATACAACTGATTTGGCACTTGTTATCAATTGCTCATATTCTGATTCTGGAATAATTGCCAGAGCATTGATCATATTTATTAATCCTATGCTTTTTATTTCAATTTTTGTTATTTCCGGATATACCCCGAGGTCCTTCCACACCAACACCTCATTATCTGAAATAGTGGTAAATGTCGTCTGTTTATTATTAAGAACAAATTCTAAATTACCTCCCGCTCGACTCTGAAGTATCCTAGCAAATATATGTCCTTTCGAAAAATTGTGATTTATTTGTAAAGTTTTCTCTCCCTCGGCTATTACATAACCCATTTCTAAGTCATAGTCATTGTTATTTACTTCATAGTGATCTCTGAGATAATTTTTCACGAAGAGAAAATTGCCTAAATCTCTTCCCCACCATTCTTTCCTACCGTCGGCTGTTGGAGACACAAAAGGATAAAGACCGATTAGATTCTTTTTCTCTACCTGGGTCATTACTAAATCCAAAAAACCAACTTTATTAAAGAATAGATATCCATCCGATTTTGTTAAATTAGGAGTAAAATTGTTAAGATGGGTGACTCCTATATCAGCCAATCTGAAGTTGAATAATTTGGATAGTTGTGAATATGTGTCATCGGGACCGACAACCCATAACCAGTCTTTTGGCTGGTAAAACTTTCCTGACACTGTTGCCACCTCAAAAGCCCCCAAACCTTCAAATGGTGAAATGTCCTTTAACCAGTTTTGTGATTTAAACCAATCATATTGCCATTGATAATATTCTTTCTCATCCGGTTTGAGGATGTGTTTACGCTGGTCTGACTGCGGATACAAGAGATATTTAATGCCCGTCACATCAAATAAGCTCGCTGATTCGGAGGCCCGTACAAAATTATATAGTTCATAAGTCCCATCGATAGCTGAAAGAAAAGGTCTTTTTGCCAATAACCATCCTGCCTCAGTCCAGACTGGTGACAAATCCACAACTGCCTGCGGAGGTTTGGTAGGCAACCAAAGTACCCTAGAAAAGTCTTTTTGTTTGATCGTTTGAGAGAACTTTTCGTAATCAACCTCTGAGGGTGAGCGTACAAACGCCCCAGTAGTACGATTTGTATAAACAGGACTAACCATGGCGAAAAAATAGACGCCTGCGCTGAGTAAAAGTAGGTTTTTAAATTTGGGTAATCTTTTTCCCAAAATATCGAGTGCCATACATATCAGACCGGCATAACCCAAAGTCAATAGCGGACTAAATTTAGATGGATCACGAAAGAATACAAATCCTGGTAAATATTTGTATAACCAGAGATAAAGTTGACCACCTTTCATCAAAAACAGCCCAATGATCGTCAAACATATGAACAATTTATATTTTTGAGTCACTTTTGCAAACCCCAAAGCCAGTACAATCAACAAAGGAATGCCCACAAAGTACCACCTGGGAATTTGAATGTCTCCAAAAACATTGGAATACCAATGGGGTTGAGACACAAACAACAGGTGACCAGAAGAAAAGAAGCTAAATTGCTCAACACTATTATTGGATACATAAGATGTTGGCAACGATACGCCCGTCTTTAACGCTGGCAACAACCAATAAAAGTGACTTGTAATTAAAAACAATCCTACCCCCAAAAGCAAAAGTAGACCACGATACTTCTTTACAATAATTATCCAAATAAAAGTTGTCACATATGTTAAAACTGTACTTCGAATATCAAAAAAAGATACCATAACTACCCAAAAGCTAAAAAGCAACCAATTTTTAAATGTATTATTTTCAATAAGTTTTATGAATAAATATAGACTTCCAGGAAAGCACGCGTACGCAAAAGAAAGAAATATCAACCCTCCATCGACATTAACTAAATAATAGGTATTGAGAAAATAAAATATTACCCCTATGGGTATAGTCCAACTGGCCATATTTAGTTTTTTGAACAAATGATATATACCAAAAGATCCAATCAATATTTGAATTGTCATTAACCCTTTAACCAATAGCGGGTATATCACTCCAAGCCTGGCTAAACCCGAAATAAAAATCCAGAGCGGTTGCATCCACATATTAACCACCTGATTGTGACCCAAGTCCACTCCTCCGAGCTCCGATTCCCAGGTCTGCGGCATAATTGACATATTTTTAAGAAGCGAAGGAGAAACAAAATTGGAATCATTACCCAAATTAGCAAAAGATGAAAAGAAAAAAGATTTGAACACGATCAAAAACACTACAGCTAACAAGGGCCAAATTAGAACGTTTTGTTTTTCGATAGAAATATTATCTAACTTTGTTTGGCTAAACAAGCGTAGGATTATTGTTATTAATATGACCGACATTGAAATATTAAATATTTGATCTGCACGACCACTGTGCCCGGTGGCCAGCAATATTGCTCCAAATGTCAAAATAGGTGCCATTATTCCAAACCAAATTAATTTAACTTTCATATCGGATACCAAACTTCGACATCATTAGATAACTTTTCTTTAAAAATAAAGTTCATTTGTAAATATCGCCATATTTGTGGCGTAAATTCTGACACTTTTTTTCCATCAATACTCGCTTGTCTATCTACCAATACAAATTGTGGCGGATCTATTTTTAGAGTTTGTATCAACCGTTCTTCGACGCCAGGGATTATATTTCCTCGCAGAAGTTCTATCCAGAATCTATTGGGGGGGAGAGTATTAGTTAGATGATAAATATTGTCATTTACTCCATAGACATAAATAGGGCGGGATTTGTCAACCCTTTCCTCGACATACTCTACTGTAAGCATTGCCGATTGATCATAAAAAAGGACTTTTCCTGGAATTTCTTTGGCAAAGATACGAGCCATTAACAACAATGCTAATCCCATTATTGGCCAATAGAGCCGAGGTTTAAAACTTAGTAAAAAAATTAATAACGGTAGGGCTATTTGAGCATGAATCAGACCAAAGCGCGGAATTAAATATATTAGACTAGCCAGAATAAACAAACCAGCCGACCCTTGCAGCCCAAAAGCAGCGGGGACTGCTAAGAGCGAAAACCTTGCCAATTCCCCCAATCCTGGAATTCTTCCTTCCAAAGATGTGTAACCAGTCAAATTGTGAACCACTGTCCAAAACCAAAAATCTGGCCATACTCCCAATTGATAATAATATATTCCTACAAGACTCATCGGCAATATTCCACCGATCACAAAACCCAGCCAATACTTCCAGGAAACTTTTTGATCCAAAACCCAGACTGCGACTGCCACACAAATTATAAGAGCATGTTGTTTAAATACCAACACTATACCCAATAAAGTTCCTGTTAAAAATATATTTTGTACGGATTTAAATGACCCTTTTGACCATAACCCATAAAATACCAATAAAACCAGAGGCGTCACAAAAGAATCTACCCATAGAGTGTTCCCCTCCCAAAGCAGAAAAAAGACTAGAAAAAGAACAATCCAACGTAATTTCCCTATCAATTTATATAATATTAGAGTTGTAAATCCAATCAGACCCAAATGTAACCACCGCAATTTCTCTATATTATCAAACCCCAATGTTCTCAAATTGACAGGTAATAAAGACAAACCCGGGAAATGCTGATCGTTTATTTGAACATAGGGCAGCATCCCCTTGGACAAAAAATAAGTTTCAGTAAGCATCTCGGGATAAGGAAAGAAAGATATTTGTCGCAACAGCAAACCCACCCCGATAATCAGTGCAAATAATCCTGCAATACGTTTAATTTCCACCATAACTTTCCTAAGTTTACAAAAGTATTATACAGTCTGTGAAGATTGAAAAACTGACTAAAGCCACTCGGGCGATCATAATGATTTACAGGTACCTCAACAATCTTAAAACCGAAATGGCTAATTTTTTTGACGAGTTCAACACAAATTGTTCCCGTTGTTTCAAATAATCTTACTTTGTCAAACACTTTTTTTTCAATCAATCTAAAATCACAATCGGTGTCAATGATTGGTAATCTAAAAGCAACTTTCACTAAATGCTGATAAACCAATCCCAAAACTATCCGGTACCAAGGATCATGTCTTTCTAGCTTATAACCGTTGACCATTCCGATTCCGGATTTATAGGCACGATATAAAGATAGCAATTCCCTGACGTCATATTGGGCGTCACAATCAGTATAGAAAATTAATTCACCACGAGCATGCGTGAAACCCGCACGTAAAGCTCCCCCATATCCGGTATTCCTCGAGTGACGAATCACCCTCAATTGCGGTACTAGGGGTTTAATTTGATCTAAGGCCTTTGCTGATGAAATATCGCTTCCGTCATCAACTACCAATATTTCAAAGTTGTCGGTAATTTTCTTGGCTGTAGCAGACGCCAATAAGACCATACTTCCTACTGTTCCCCAATCGTTGAGATAAGGAAAGAAAATCGTCAGTTTAGGCCTAGCCATTGCTGTTGATTCTACCACGATTTTATGTGAAAATAACGCGATGGCTAATCATACAGATCGTTATGGGCTACCCCCAAATCCGTGGGGGGGAGAAGGAGAGATTGTAAAAGGAGCAGTCAAAGAGGTGCTAGAGGCCAGTAAACGCTATTTAAATAAACCCCCAAAGTCTGTATCTGTATTGGATGTGGGTTCCGGACATGGAGAATATTCAACAGAAATGGCAAAATTTTTTTGGAATGTAACAGGGGTAGAACCCTTTGAAGATGCTTACAAAACAGCTGTTCAAAAAAAGGGCGAGTCGAAAAATCTAAAGTTTTTCCATTCCAAAATTGAAGATTTTAAATCAAAAACTAAATTTGATCTCGTCACTCATTTTACAGTATTTGAACATATGTCTACCCCAAAACAGGGTTTTGACCGCATATTTTCCCTTCTCAATAAGAACGGGATTATTTATCTGACTGCTCCGAATAAATATTGGCTCTTTGAACAACATTATGGTTTGCCGTTCTTGTCGTGGCTACCATTACCAATTGCAAATAAATATTTAGAATTAACAAAAGGAAAAAAATCATATGAAGATTGCTCCTATTCACGGGGATATGGAGGCATGAAGACCTTTTTTGATCAATACGATTGTCAATATGAATTTATTCTGCCATTTGACAAAAATAGTGCCTATATTGGTTGTGGTAAAAACCAACTAGGCTTCACTCTTATAAAAAAACTGGGATTAAAGCTTATTCGTCTCCATCCATTTTTTTGGAATTTCTCCAAGGGCTTTATAATGATAATTAGAAAAAATAATTAAGATGTCAAGTTGTATTGTCTGTAAAGAAAAAATATTTTCCCTCCTTTTTAAGACAAGGGACAGAATGTTTGACATTCCGGCATTTTTTGATGTCAAAAGATGTCACGGGTGCGGTCTGGTTTTTTTGGATCCACAACCATCACAAGAAGTATTAAGAAAACACTATCCACGCCAACAATATTATTCTTACAAAATGTCGATTAAGGGGCTCAGTGGACTTATAAGTAAATTCCGTTCGTACCTCATAAGACATTATTACGAACCAACAATTTTAAGTAGGATTTTTTCTGTTCTTGTCCAGGGAGTTCCTGCAATACCCAAAAAACCAAAAAGTATATCCGCAAAAATCCTTGATGTAGGATGTGGTTCGGGTACAACCCTAGCACTTCTGAAAAAGTTAGACTGGGACGTGTATGGACTTGAAATTGACAAAAACGCTGTAAAAGTAGCCAGGGAAAGAGGGCTCGTGAGCGTTAAGTTGGGTGGGTATGAAAAGATATCGAACTTTCCGAACAATTATTTTGACTGTATTCGGTTGTATCATGTAATCGAACATATACCTAATCCTCGAGCTTGTTTACAACTCATTTACCAGAAGCTGAAGCCGGGAGGTGAAGTCATATTAGGAACCCCAAATATCGATAGTGCGGTAAGTAAACTGTTTGGCAAGTTTTGGTATAATCTGGATATACCGAGACATCTTTTTGTTTTTTCGCCTAATACGCTATCAATGATCGTTAAAACTGAAGGCTTTTCACATCTGTCTATGGTATATTGTTCAAGTGACGGTTTGGGTAGAAGTATTATTTACACTCTAAATGAAATATTTAAGAAAAAAATGGATACTAATAAGTATACTTTGCTTTTTGTTATTTTATATCCGATAGAGTGGATATTGGATAAATTAAAAGTCGGAGACATCGTGATCCTACGAGGAATCAAAAAATGATTAATCCATATTCCTTATGAAAAGATTTATTAGGATATTTAAAAAAACTTTTCCCCGTTTTGTTTTGGCAACTTTCGTATTAGAAGTCGAAAAACACTTGGAAGATTGCAAGACAATCTTAGATGTTGGTTGCGGGAATGATTCGCCAATTGGTTTATTGGAAAAAAAATATACTACTGTTGGTGTAGATGCTTATAAGCCTTCGATTGAAGAGAGTAAAAAACGTAAAATCCATAACGCTTATATACTAGGTGATATAAAAAAGCTGAATTTTTTGGTAAAGAAAAAATCATTTGATGCGGTTGTGGCACTGGACGTGATAGAACATCTGGAAAAAGATGATGGATATAAACTACTTGATGATATGGAAAGGGCAGCACGAAAAAAAGTAATTTTAGTCACACCAAATGGCTTTATCCCCCAATACAATAAAGACAACAAGCTCCAGGCGCATCTTTCAGGATGGACTATTGAGGATTTTATAAACAGAGGCTACTGTGTAGAAGGTATATATGGCACTAAATTTTGTAATATACTAAGGACTGACGAAGCGGAGCTAAGGTGGAAACCAAAACTTTTTTGGGCCTTGGTTTGGGGAATCTTAGTAGAAATAACTCATCATTTGTATACTAAGAGAAACCCAAAATATTCTATAGGTTTACTTGCAGTTAAAAAAATTGCAAATTCTATATGATAAAAATTTTAGTTACCGGAGGTGGAGGATATATTGGTTCAAATGCTTGTAAACAATTATTGGATGGTGGGTACGAATTGGTAGTAGTAGACGATTTTTCTTCTGGTTATCGTCAGCCTCTTGAGTTACTTATGAAGCGGTACGGTAGTAAAAAAATCCGTTTTTATGCCCGGGACATTCGTGAAGATCTTTCTGATGTGTTTAATAAAGAGCAGAATATTAAAGCAGTTATACATTATGCTGGAGTTTGCTCTGTAAGTGAATCAATGCTCAGTCCATATAAATATTTTTCTGTCAATACTGCCGGAACTAACAATCTGTTAAACCAGATGGTTAAGTTTAAAATTAAAAACATAGTGTTTTCTTCGTCATGTACAGTTTATGATAAGGCTACGCGGGTACCCATTGACGAAAATCACCCCACTGTTCCCAGTAATCCATATGGTCAATCTAAATTAATGTCTGAACAAATTGTCCAATGGTTCAGCAAGTCACTGGGTATTAATTATATGATTTTGAGATACTTTAATGTTTGTGGAGCCAGTGATAATGGTGACTTTGGTGATTCTAAAAAACCATCTATTCATATGATGCAAAATTCCGTCCGTGGAGCAATGGGGTTGGAACCTTTTTTCTTGACTTGTTCTCACGTTAATACTCAAGATAACACGCCCATACGTGATTATGTGAATGTGGTGGACTTAAACATAGCTCATTTAAAAGCCCTGGAATTATTATTGGAAGGGAAAGGAAATCAAATTATCAATCTAGGTACAAATAAGGGTAGTTCTGTTCTAGAAATAGTCAAGATAGTACAAAATATTACCGGATCCAAATTAAAAATTAATAAAGGTGTTTCTCGGTTGGGAGAGGATGCCAAAATAACGGCTTCAAACCACAAGGCAAAAAAACTCCTAGGGTGGAGGCCTGAAAGGAGTATAGAAGATTCTGTCAAAGCCTTGATGTGTTGGTACACTAACCGACCTAATGGTTGGGAAAAATAATTAAGTAGTTTTCTGAGCAATCAGCATAATGTGAGTAAGGCCTCTACTCTTAAACTCTTTTTTTCTCTTTGAATCAAACCAGTTTTCAAAAGGCATTTTTATTCTTAAAAGCCATTTTGAAATATACAGCACCCACATCCCTATAATTTCCCAAATTCCGCCATGTGTCACTACGCTCTTCACTTTAAACCCGGTTTTTTTCAGCATTTCTGACAGTTGGTTTTCAGAATAATGGCGGTGCCCAAAATACCAGGCTGGATCAACAATATTGGATAGGAAATTTTGAAAAGGAGTAGAAATAAGTAAATATCCGCCGGATTTTAAAACTCTATTAATTTCAGCAAAGACTTTAGGTTCAGTATTTTTGGGAACATGTTCGATGACATCAAAAAGAGTCACGAAATCAAATTTATTTTTAGGAAAATCTAATTTTTCAGCAATTCCAACTTTTATTATTGCTGACGGGGCTGTCTTTTTAGCGAGTTGGATTTTTTTTCCATCAGGTTCTATTCCAAAGACTTGTTTTGCTTTCGCCTCTACAGCAATCTTACAAAACCAACCAAACGAGCAACCTATATCTAATATTACCTTATTCTTAATACCAACTTTTCGAGCAAGCCTGATGCAGGCTTCAAGTCTTCCGGTCATTTTGTTAAATTTTCTCTAACTAACGAAAGATGATGTAAATAAAATGATAATGGCGGATTTTTCATAACCTTGTCAAAAATCTCATTATCATCCAGCTTGCGTCTTTTTTGAATAATACTTCGTTTTTCTAATGTATCACCAATGGTTAATATATTCCACCAAATTGCTTTAAGTATCGCTTTTGATCCACCAGTCTGTCCTGATAAGAAAAAATAAGCTGACAATACTACACAAGTTGTAATATGAACAGGAAGTATCCAGAGTAAAGTTGTCAAAGATGCATTCTTGATAATCGTTCTTATTCTGTTTTTGAACGAGTGATAATGAATGAACGCACTTCTCATGGTTGCGCTGGTTGCTCCCATTTTGTGGTAAATTATTGACCTGGGTTCAAAGGCAACATGATACCCCATGACCCAAGCCCGCCAACAAAGATCCGACTCCTCAAAATAACACCAATATTCCTCATCAAAAGCACCTAATTTAAAAACCGCTTTTCTGACCATCATACAAGCTCCTTTAGCAGCGAATATTTCTTGATATTTTTGATATTCTGGTTTATCTTTATTCAAATATCCTATATGAAACAAGAAACCTATATTCGTCAAATAAGATGCTACATTATCCAGTTGTTTTGGATTATCCATGATAAATATCTTACTTTGAACTATTCCCAAACTGTGATCCTTTTCGAGATCTGCCACCAATGGTTCAATAAAACCAGGAGTTACTAAGGTATCATTATTTAAAATCAATAAATATTTTCCTTTTGCCTGTCTGATACCGGCATTATTTCCACCCACATAACCGGAATTGCTTTTGTTCAAAACTTGCCTGACTTTTGGAAACATTTTTGTAATTGCCCCTACGGATCCATCTTGAGAATTATTATCGACAACAATCACCTCGTAATTGGGATAGGTTATTTTCCCCAGTGACTTCAAACAATTTAAAGTAAACTGCTTTTGGTTAAAATTTACGACAATTATTGAAACTTTAGGATAAGTCATTTCCATATACCAACTTTAATATCTTCTTTAAGAAAGGGGACCTTGGAAGTAAACATCCCCAAAAGACCCGCAATTGTTTGAAGAGATTTCATTAAAAAAACACCACTTGCTAAAATAGGGTGGGACAGAAGTTTTCTCCAATTTCTAAAAAATGCCGGTCTAAAAACTATGTTTCCATATTTTAAGGCAAAGGCCGGGTTTGCCAGCATAAGTACACTTGCAGTCCTTCCGTAAAAAAACTTTTTCTTAATAGAATTAAGGATGCTAAAATTTCCTTCATTGTGATATATTGGTTTACTTATTCGACCAACATTAAAGCCTGACTTCCTTACCCTTAAATCCAAGTCCTTATCTTCAGAAAGCACCATTTTTTCATTATGCCCTCCAACTGATCTGTAAACAGAGGTCTTGAAAAAACGGGCCGATTCTATCGTATCGTCACCAATATACATACTTCTTTCAAAAATTTTTACTTTCGCCCAAAAGCCCTCCCCATATGAGACTTCAGGGATGACAAGAGCGTCAAAATCTCTTGTTTTCTTAAAACAATGCTCTAATACTCGAGGAGCTAGTTTCATATCAGCATCTAAATGAAACAGGTATTCACCTTTAGCCGATATGGAAGCGGATCTTCTTCCTTGTGCCATACTGATATTCTCCTGAAAGTATTTAATTTTTAGTTTTTTGCTAAATTTTTTTAATACTTCTTTTGTATCGTCTGTAGTTTTTTTATCATCATTAATTACAACTTCAAAATTTTTGTATGTTTGTTTTTCAAGCGAAACTAATAGTATTTCTAAATGTTTACATGCGTTTAAGGCTGGAACAATAACTGATATTAAGCCTTTTTCCACCCTACTTTCCTTCATGGGTTCATAATCCTTAAGATTTTCAAGAGTCTTATTTGTAAATATTACTTGAATAGTGGTTATTAAACCCCAAAGAGCGGCAAGTGTTTCCAGTATTTTCATTAAAAACATGCCCAGTGATAAGTCAGGATGAGTTAACAATTTCTTCCAATGTCTAAAATACGCAGCTCTGAAAATTAAATTAGCCTGATTGAAGGCGTGTTTTGGGTTTTCAGCTATAAACACATGAGCCGTCTGGCCGTAAAAAAACTTTTTTTGTAGATCCTTTTTTAGACTTAAATTTCCTTCATTATGATAAATAGGTTCGTTGATTCTACCCACCCTAAAACCGGCTTTTCGGACTCTTAAGTCTAAGTCTTTATCTTCCGACAAAACCATTTTGGGATTATGTCCTCCGATACTTTCATAAACAGCACTTTTAATAAACCGTGCTGATTCCCTTGTGCTGTCTCCCACATAGAGGCTTCTTTCAAAAGCTTTTACTTTAGTCCAATATCCTTTTCCGTATGAAATTTCAGGAATTACTAACGCATCATATCCTTTGTGAATTTCTTTGAGACAGAATTTTAAAACCCTTGGTGATAAAGACATATCGGCATCAAGATGGAGCTGATATTTTCCGCCGGTGTGTTTTGCGCCACTTTTTCTTCCCTGCGCCATACTGACATTTTCATGGACATACTTAATTTTGATCTTGTTTTCAAACTTTTTTAATAAACTTTTCGTATCGTCACTCGTAGCCTTGTCATCATTTATGATTACTTCAAAATCTTTATAAGTTTGACCAACAAGTGAAGGCAATAAATTCTTAAGATGTCCTGCAGCATTTTTGGTGGGAATAATTATTGAAATTAAATCTTTCATCTCATTCTCCTTAAATGCTTAAAGAACATTAGTATTGAGGAAGTATAAATTATCAAACCGACGCGAATTCCAAACATACTCAAAAACAAGAAAATTAGAATCCAAGCCACGATAGAGTTTTGAGAAAATCTATATATGATTAAAGCCAATAGCCACACTATCGCGAGCCTATTTTCCAAACCCTGGATAAATAAATTAAGATAAGGAATAAAAATTGCAATGTCTCTGAGTGCAATATAAAAAATTATAAGCAAAGAAAGTTTTGGAGCGTTAGCTATCAAATTGATTGCGATTTTAATTAAATTTCTCATGTTTATTAATCCAAAAGTAAAGGACCAACAATAATACAAATGCTACCCCACTGAATATGCTTGTTTTATAGAGAGTATTTTGATAAATATATTCCAAAAGATAGGTCTTGGGACCAGAGTCAGTATTTCCTTCTAAGAACCAAGCATTACTAAAAACATTAAGAGTAAATTGAGGAACATACTCCGATCTGGTTAATCTGGGAAAAAGGTTATCTGTGAAAATATGCTTATCCTGTCTTTCGTATTCAATCACTTTTCCACTCAAGTAGGCCTTAGTTTCTCCGGTAAAAAACTTATTGGCTGTCATTGTATCCACTTCCCTAATTCTCCATTGCTGGTCAAAGCGGGAGTTAAAATTTAGGATAAAATCATTAGAGTTTTTAGACAAATTAATCAAATACTTAGTTTGATTTAGAGCCACAAACTCTATTGGGGGGGCATCCTGAGCAATAGTCTTCTTCGTAGACGTGATAAACACTAACGGTTCAGGTGAGACTTCTTCCATGGACAAGTCTTCGACTTTGGCATATGTTGGTGATAAATAATATCCATCCATACAGAACCGTAAAGACAGGGTCCCAGCAAGCGCTCCCGGTTCATATTTGAAATCGACCTGATATGATTTTGATAACTCCTTTACATTTGGATAAACTTTATTGACAGTCCATTCAGTTGCGGTCTCACTCTTTTCAAGAGCTTGAAAATTAAGCGGCCGATCCGAAATGCTGCTATAATTGAATCGGATTGTGTAGGTGTTTTCTGGATCAACATTACCCAGATCAATGTCAGAACATACTAATTTAGCAGACGGAGCTTCCAATTCTACATTATTATAGACTTCAGGTTTTTTCGTGGATTTCGACAAAGAAAGAGTATGTTCCCCCGCACTAAGTTTTATAAACTCACTCTGAAACCATTTACGGACCGGGGAATACCGACTAATGCCGATTGGATTATCATCCAGAATGACAACGCTACTTTTTGTCAAAAGATCCGAATAGAGGCTGATTTGGTAATTTCCCTCTACAGGAATAGTCACTTTGTAGACCATTTTTTCGACAAAAGAAGGCGGGAGCGTAGCAGGTTTCAAACCCAACTCGTTAATATACAAACGGGTATCATTTTCAAAAGCTGACAGTTTTTCGACTGTTGATGGGCTTTCTGCAAGATGTTTCCACTCCTGACTACCGAGAACGAAAGACCACAAATAACGATAAATATCTTTTGATTTTTCTTGTTTTAAACTTTGATCTTGAATTGAAAGATAGTTTGACTTGATTTTGTCCAAACGGGCATACCAGTCATTTATTATGCTTTCAACTGCTTTATCTTTGCTTTTGTTTACAATTAACACTTTCAAGGCTGCGGCATTTTTGGCCATGATACCTAAATCAAAGTCTATCAACTTTGGCACCTCAACAATCTTTTTTCTCACATTCTTTTCCCTAAGTCTAATAAGCCAATACAACTTGCCGCCCGGCATAATCCTGGGAGGCTTTGAACTTATAATGGACACACTTTCGGTTTTTTTCAGATCACAATTAATACACGAAGCCTGAACCACATATTGTGAAATCTTGTTCTTAATAATATCCATGGGGTTTACCGGATCAGCCAAAGCAAAGGCATCACCCAGAGAATCCAGACTAGGAATATCGGCAATATAAGCCAGGTATGCGGGTTCGGATTTGATATAGACAACGGATTGTGGAAAATATATTAAGGGCTTTAAGTTTTCGCTGGCTATATCATAAAAATCCCATTGACCAATTCTTTTTCGGAATGTAAACTTTTTATTGTTATCAAGGATGGTTCTATTTGCTTTAATAGAATACTGTGTGTCATCACGGCTAGAAAAGTCATTTCTCCAAATTGCCGTGTCCACGCCAGTATAATCTAACAGCTGAGAGTCACCTTTCTTTTGCAATTGAGTATACACAGCACTGACCAAAACGTCTTCCCAATTTATAAGAGTGGCATCATTGATTACTACCGGCCGGCGGGTAAGTATGCTGGGAATGGTGGAGAGACTAAAATATTTCCAATCATTAGTCTCGTACTTAGTTCTAGGGTCAAGCTGTGGTAAAATAAGAGTGTGGGTGGAGAATTTGTTACTGTCTATCTGGTCTTTCGCGGAGAAAATATAACTAGGTACTTTGACCATGGTTGAGTATTTTTTTGACCAGTTGAAAAAAGACCCCGTAAAGAATGGATAATTATAGATACCAAGCATTATTAGGGAAACACCAAAAATTCCGATGGTAAAAAATTGACGAACTTTAATAGTGTCAATAATGTTTTTTAGACCGACACCAAATAAATAAGAATAGGCAAACCACAAAACCATGGCAAATTTATAAAATGGAGTACGGAATATGGAAAACCCGGGAAGATTCTTAAGCAGAAAGTCGTAGACTACACCGGTAGGTAAATGACTCCCCGCTACAAAAGGTAAGGCCACTATGATAATTCCCAGAGCCAGCACTTTATACACCAATTGGTGTCTTTGTTCATTCTTCTTGCTCCAGAGACCCACAAAGCTAACCAGGGGGATCACCACACTTAGAAAGATTAAGAAGTCGTTGTTAAAAAAATTATTAGCATAAGGATGTTCGGGGTTGTCGTACCAATCGGGAATACTTTGTAATTTGATTAAATTATCAAAACTGGCGTTTTTACTTATTTCCTGACTCCATCTAATTGCCCCTTCGTTACCACCACTGGATGCCACTCTGGTGGTATAGTTCTGGCTAAAGGACTGCACATAAGGATAAATCCAATACCAGTTGAGGACACCAATAAAAAGAGTGGAAAGAAAAATAAAGACCAGTCCCCGGCGCAGTTTGTGCCATATAAGCCGAGGATTTAATATAAACAACACCACAATGGTAGTTATCCAGACTATGGCCAAACCACCCCACAAAGGAATTCCGGCTCCGCCATTGAGAAAAAAAAGAGTAAATCCAACAAGGAGTGCGTTCTTAATAATAGACATCTCTTTATACATTACATTCACGGTAAAAAGTACTATCAGTGGAATGGCGGCAACTATAGAAAACTTTGACATCTCAGCAATAATCCATCCTTGGAGTAAATAGTGGTTCAACATATAGAACAAAGAACCCGATATTCTTATAATGTACTCTTCTTTTTTGGAGTGGAGAGATCGAAGTAAAATATACATTGTTATTCCCGGGAGGGCAAACCAAAAAATAAAATCAAGTTTTTGGGCTAGTTGTAATGAACCTGTAACATAATAAAAAAGTGCCTGCAGTCCGTGTATAAAAATACCAGGGATTGCATCAGTCTGATTTGAACCAAAACTTCCTATCCTATCTGTCCAAACAAATAACCTATCAAGCCAAAAATCTATAGGTGCTAATGGATAGCTCATATCATGGCCGGCAGCTAAATATCCCTCCTTAAACCACAAAAGTGGCACTAGTCCCACGAGAAGGATAAATATTATTTCCAACCAGTATCGATTGAATTTAGGTAGTTTCATTATTTAAGTATATTAACATTCCTAAGATAAAAATGAGAGTAGCAAGACTCACTGCGAGAGCTTTGTAATAATCATTTTGGTTATTATATTCTAAAAGAAAAGTTTTTTCGCTATTAGCATCGTTAGAATCTACTAGCCAACCATTTGAAAAGCCATTAAGCTGAAACGATGGTGTTAGTTTATATTTGCTCTTTGGAAACACTAAATCTGTAATTACATGTTTATCGCCTCTTTCATATTCAATAACTTTCCCCTTTAAGAAAATTCTTTTGTCTCCCACAAAATATTTATTTGCCAGTTTTGAACTTATCTCTCTTAGACTCCAATTTGGATCAAAACGCGAGTTAAAACCCAACAAAAAATGTTCACTTCCTTTTGCTTGCACTAAATACTTGGTTTGGTTTAAGGCCACAAACTCAATATTCGGTGAGCCTAAATCAGGAGCACCCGTCTCTAGCTCAACAAAAATTACTGGTCTTGTTTCAGAAGCTTGAGTTTTTGTAATCTCTATTAATGTCGGAGTATTCCCCAAAGGCACTTTGGTAATTTTGTACCAATTTGAATTAAGCTTTCGTGCTCTAAAAATACGGTTATTAACATTCAATGTTATTCCATCGCTTAAGGAAGATGGATTGTAGAGATAGAGATCGTAATCACCCGCTTGGGAAATGTCAAGGCTGTATTTATATAATAAAGCATCCTTTTCTACTTTGGGGTATCCTGTCTCTCCTTCAATTTCAGCCACTGACTTTCTCAATTCAGTCTCAAGACTTTCCAAGTCTGACTTTATCGGTCCCGGCTGGGCAGCAACTGCCCACTGAGTCTCATAAGAAACAAAAAACGACAAGAAAAAACGCACTTTTTTGAGAACCTCTTTTTTAATTTTCGGATCAGAAATGTCTTCTAAGTTATTTTTTATTTCTTCTAAGTTTTTAGCCAGATCTCCCGTTGCTACCTTTATCCCTTTTTCATCACTTTTGGCTTGAAGGGAACCCAGATCAGAAATTAAAGTTGTAGAGGTAGACAAATTAATATCTAGTCTAGTAATTGGATTACCAGCAAGGAGTGTTCTCGCGTCAGTTACAAATTTACCAAGCGGATAAAAAACGGTACCGGGTATTAACACCTTTGATGTGGCGAAGTATATTTGATAGTTATCTACAGGAGGACAATCGGCACATCGGGCTTGGATAATAAGCTTAGAGAAAATTTCTTTCTTATTGCTGTCTTCCGGAGAGTCAGACCACAAAAAAGCGTTGCTATCTAAAGCCCCCGGCATATTTGCGACTAAGCTTAATTCTTTTTGATCAGACGAAATAAATGTAACAGTCGATGGAGAGTAAATTTGAGGAAGAATATCCTTGTTGTAGTCATAAAAATCCCATTTTCCTAAACTATTCTTAAAAGTAAAATCCTTGGATTTCTTAAATGATTCTTTTATCCCGCTTAAAGGATTGCCTTCATAATCTGGTGAAATAAAGTCATTTTGCACTACGGCTCTGTCAGCACCTATAAGTTTAACTAAATTGGAGTTTCCGAATTTAATGTATTCTGACAAGACGCCAACCATTAAATCTCTCTCGTTGGGTCTTGCTAAGACACCGTTTCTTATTGAAGACTTCCTCCCCATAATATCTGTGAGTTCACTTAGACTAAAATAGTCCCAATCGTACTCTATATATTCAGTCCTTATGTCTGCATTTGGTAAATACAAAGTTCTAGTCGAAAATTTATTACTATCAAGCTCTTTTTTCGCTTCAAAGATATAATCAGGTACCTTTACCATTGTAGATTTTCCTTTAGAATAATCGAAAAAAACTCCTGACAAAAAGGGATAATTATATATAAAAAGTGAAACTATAAATCCACCAAGCAAAACCAAGGGGATTTGTTTTAACCGGACTATTGTGTCTTTGACTCCTACGGCGATCAAATAAGCATAGGCAAACCAAATAATCATTCCAAATTTAAAAAAACCAGAGCGAAACATAATAAAACCCGGCACATTAACCAGCAAGTAATCGTAAAGTATTCCCAAGGGAGGATGACTTCCTGCAGAAAGCGGAATTGAGATCAGTAACAAGCCTAAAAAGTAAATTTTTATTTTATTGGGACTTAAAAGACTAATTAAAGCTATTGCCGGAAAAAGAATGTTTAAAAACAATAATAGTGGATTTTTGAAAAACTCATTTGCGTATGGATGATCGGGACTGGCATACCAATCCGGTATTCCCCTCAGCCTAAACAGGTTTATCCAACTAGTGTTTGCGCTTATTCCCTGGCTCCAAGAAATAGCTCCCGCGGTTCCCCCTGCTACATCCGATCTTTGTCCAAATGCTTGGCTATAAGACTTAAAGTAAGGATAAAGCCAGTAGCCGCTTAACAATATCCAGAATAAGGCAGCTAAAAAAGAAAAAATAAGTAGCCTTTTTGCCTTAGGCCAAAAATTCTCGTTCGACAAAAAGAAGTATGTTATAATTGTCGTTATAACCGCTACAAATAAGCTAATTAATAGCGGAATGCCCTCCCCGCCATTTAGAAAAAATAAAGTTAAAGCAAAAAGTATTGAGTTTTTTACAGGAGACTCTTTTTTGTGTAATACTTTAATTATTAAAAGTACAACTATTGGCAGAGCTGCGACAATTGAAAACTTGGTTCTTTCCGCGATAGTCCAGGCTTGAAGAAGGTAATGATTCATCATGTAAAACATGCTACCTGATACTCTGATCGGATAATCTTCCTTGTTTGGATGGAGGTAACGAAGAAGTGTATACATGGTAATTCCAGGAAGAATAAACCAAAAGATATAAGTTATTTTTTGAACCGTTAGCAGTGAAAATCCAATAGATGACAGCAAAGCCTCTAATCCATGTATAAACACACCTGGAAGAACTTGTACAGCATTTGAACCGAACGGACCAAGTCTATCTGTCCATGTATAAAGTCTGTCTAAAAAATGACCTACTGGGGCGAGGGGGAAACCCATATCGTGACCCAAACCAATGTAACCAACCTTGTACCACAAGAGTGGGATTAAACCCACGATTAACAAAAAAAGTATCTCGATGTGGTATACATTGAATTTAGAGAGAAGTTTTTTCATTTGTAGTGTCTTTTTTTAACTTCTCTCTAATATCATCAGAAACATTCTTTACTGTATGCTTTTGAGGATCCCAATAAAAACTATAAACCGAGTCTAAGTTTATATCTTTATTATTTTTAAGCGCCTCAACTAATCTAGTATAAGTCATAAAATAACCAAATTTACCTTGATTAAAACTTTTTAAACCTTCAAAGGATGGATCCCAGTAGTCTTTATCAATCAAAACCCCTTTGGGTATCTTACCACTGTCGTAGAGAAAAACTGCCAATGTCTGCCCAAAGCCGGATTGAAACTCGTAAAAACCGTTATTATTAGTATAAAAATAAAATACATTATTTTTCTTAAGCTCTGATTTAATCTCTGAAACTGTATTTATAATATCTTTTCTATAGTTGCCCACTAATATATCCTGGGCCAGAGATTTATGTATGCCAGAAACATAATAAAAAATAATCGGTCCCAATACCGATATCATTAATATGTTTCTGAATTTTCCAAATCTGGAAAAAAGGGCAAAAATAATTGAGCTTAAAAGTAAACTTGCCCAAAGTGCAAGAAAAATATAAAATCTGTTTTCTAAAACAGCTGCATCGTTTTTAAAAATTACAAATGGTAAAGTTGAAGCAAAAAAAGATATTAAAGAAAAAAGGATAATTTTCCGATGTTCGATTTTAGTCAATAAAATAACAATAAAAATTATTAGCATAAAATAAAAAGCAATTAACAAAGATAGTGCGTCTGTGATAATACTCTCCACCACAAAACCATTTGTTTGAGCTGAATAATGAATGTTGTTGGCTAAATATGTTAGCTCATAAATCTTTTTTTGAGGAAAGTAGACATGGAACAAACTCTTAGCAGGAATTAAGAAAAAGTTATAGACGATCTCTACTTTATTGGCAGAGGCTACTGACGGGGAAAAATTATTTTGGTTATATAGGGAGAAAAGTAACCTTGGAAAGATTAAACCTATAAATAATGGAATAAAAAGTAATACAACTAGTTTTATTTTTTTAAATTTGTTAAATCCCTCTTTAAAGAAAAAGCATATGACCATTGAATAGGTTATTAAATAAAAAACACTGGATTCTTTGGAAAATAAAGATAGCGTAACACAAATGATAGATACCACATATAAATAACTTTTCTTTTTTTTGTTATAAACCAGTAAAAAATATAAACCTAAGAGAAAAAACAGCACTGTAAGCAATGAAGGCACCATAGTACCGATCCAAGTAATGGCTTGATAAGCTAAATTATTGGTTATCCATAAAAGAGAGGTGATCGTGGAAATCAAATGGGAGTTTGTCAATTTGTAAACGATGCTATTAATCAAAAGTGCGCAGATTATGACAATCGTCAGGGATAATAATCCATAAGCACCAGTATTTAATCTAAAATTATTGTAAAGAAAGTGATTTGCTATTGAAGTTATTGGTAAAAAACGAGTAGACTCATTTCTATTTTGAAAATTAAAAACTTGGAAAATACTTCCTAGTGTCCCTAAGGTTTCTTGTCTATAAATTGCCCCACCTAGCCCAAGCCATTCGTCTTGTTGGAAAAAAATCTGATTTATTTTCCAAAATGAAATTAAGGAAACCAAAATAATCAATATTGAGCTCGTAAGTGCCAAGCGATATTTATGCATTTCGAGGTATTTTACACTTTACGGGCATATACTTCCAGTGAGTCCCAAAAGTTTATGGTCAAAAACTGATTATTACGAAAAAATCCCAGAATCTTATACAATCCGGGGACTTTATTTTGCAATCGCGAAATCCAGTAATTTAGGCTAAATGTCCAGCTATATTTGTCAATCTTTTCTATCTTAAATCCCTGCGCTTCAAGCAACAGCCTTAATGTCTCTTTCGTGAAATAATAGATATGATCCGGTCGGATATGCCACCAGTTCTCCCCCAATAATTGAGACATTAGGCTACCCAGATCTGGCGTCACAAGGCACAACAACCCGTCTTTTCTTAAAACCCGATGGATAGTTTTTAATAATGTCTTTGGCGAAGCAACATGCTCAATAACATCAAGGCAGGTTACCACATCAAATTGATTGGCCGGTAATTTTACCGCCTCAATTGCACCCTTAATAATATTTAAGCCATATTTACTCCGACCAAGCCGGGAAGCCCAAGCTGAAGGTTCTAACCCCACCCCTGTCCAACCATTGGTTTTAACAACTTCTAAAAATGTCCCTGTTGCGCAACCGACATCCAATAATTTACCAGGCCTGGGATATTCAGCCTGTATTTTTGTAAACAGTCTCGAGTGTGTTTTTTTCCGGGCCAGTCTTTCCTGTTCATAGTTTGGGTCTTTAAAAGCCGAGTACCGCTCTGTCAGTTTCTCATTCTCGACTCTTGGTGAACAATAAACCAAATTGCAGTCCAAACATTGGACTATTTGTAAATGATCTCCATAAGAATTATCGGAAATAAAATAGCTTTTTTGCGCGACCCCTCTCTTTTTGTATACCAGCTTAGACCTAATACTGCCACAAAGATCGCAAATATGAATTGTCGATTCTGTTTGTGGAAATCTTCTTTTGATAAACCGGTGATATTTTGTTAGTAAAAAAACCCAAGGTATAACCAAGGCTCTGTGCATGGTAGCCTGGGAGAGATTTCTCAAAAACTCGTCGGTACCAGCAAAGTCTTCCATGATCACAAAGTTTCTGCCAATCTCATATTTTGTGTGGGCATCGCTACCAATACATCTAATTTTCTTAATTTGATTAGCAAACTTCTCAGCTCTCAGATTGTCCCAAGGTTTTATAGTTCTACCGTTAAACACTTCAATTATGTCAATATCATTTATGTTTTTAATCAAGGAGCTCTTATGAATTGCTGTTTTCCGTGAGGTGGTATCAAAAGGGTGAGGTAAATATACAATTCCGCCCTGTCGTTTAATTTCCTTTATCGTGTCTGTCATTGAAAATCCCGAAACGATGTGTTTTTTTAGAAATAGTCCAATAATCTCACCCTCCTGAGTCAGCACCTCTTCACCTACTATTACTCTGAAGGGAGCAATTGACTGAAGCCGTAATGCTCCTTCAATTTGATTATGATCTGTGATTACTAATACATCAATCCTTTTTTGAATACAACGATCAATTAAGTCTTGAAATGAAGTAGCACTGTCATATGAATAATTTGTATGAACATGAAATTCTATTTTAATTTTTCGTTTCATATCCCTTAATTGTAGAAATAGAGAAAACCAAAGAATAGTAAGGTCAAAATAAAATATAAAACAAATTTATGATTAAAGACAAATGCCTCTACATCTCTCGTTCTGGCATCACCCGATTTTGCTTTCTCCACTATCCACAACAGAAACATTAACATAAATGGGACTCCAACTAAAAGAGAATTGTTATATTTAAAAATCAAATATAATACTAAGATCGTCGATAAAGAAACATAGAAATACATCATAACTAAAAGGCTTTTAAGGGAATAGGTATTAAAGGTATGCCTATATGGTACCAGTTTTTTTCCATAATACCTTAGTTCGTCATATCTTTTTGCCGTCATGAATACGGCTCCAAATGTCCAAGTCAATAATATAACCATTAGAGACGGATACTCTGATTTCACCACAACAAACCATCCCAACAGAAACCTAAGTGGATTGTTAAAAGATTCTGAAATTACATCTATGTAAGGAATATCTTTAAGCCTAATAGGCCTAATGTTGTATACAATACCGGCAAGCCATAGAACCAAAAGTGTGGAGAAGAAATTAACACTAAAGTATATGTATGCAATCGCACCACTAATTAATAACAAAAAAATCGCGGTTAAGCTTGCACTTACTATGGAAATTGTTCCAGAAGGAATCGGCCTATTTTTTTTATCTGGGTGTTTTGCGTCAAATTTTACATCTGCAATTTGGTTTACAATATAATTAACGGAGGATATAACTGAGGTTAATAAAAATGCTCCAATTATACTCACAAATAGATTTGGCGAGATATCGAAGTTATTATTTGACATTATTGCCAAGAATACCCCGGGAATAATAAAAATATTTTTGAACCAGTGGTTAACCCGAAGTAATTTAATATAGTTAAAAAACATTATAATGGGTCAAAATTTTCTTAACGTTCTTAAATACACTATTCTTATCTCCATTTGCATCAATAATATGGAATTTGATAAGTTTGGCTAAACTTTGATATATCTTTTGCTGTTCATAATAATAATCTGGAGGAAATTCTTGTTCGCGTTTAAAAATAGTTTTGGGCTCTGCTGACAGCATTATAGGTATATCGGACTTAGGTAATAGTTTTACAAAGAAATTAAATGCCCAAGCCGGGCAATAACCATAATAAAAAAGATTAGCCCAAATATCAGTATAAAACCTATCTGCAATGACAAAATCGTTATTTACGATAATTGGACGTATTTTGAAAATATATGCTGCCCAAATATCTATAAAAGCAAATATAAACCATAATTTCAAAAATGGGTTTTTGTTACGCTTAACCGGGCCCGATGATAAACTACCTGTTGTTAATCTCAAAAGTCCCATCAATGGTTTAAGCAAGAAATATGTAAACATCGATTCTCCCACATTAACTTTGTTACCACACTTAATTAGATAATTGGACAAAAGTTTTACTTGAGTGCTTTTCCCGACACCATCAATCCCCGTAAATGTTATTAAAATCCCTCTTTTAAAAATCATATCTTTTAATAAGGTAATTTATTATTAACCTCGTATCTAATACGGAAAAAAAGGTAGTAAGCCAAACTCACAAAATCAAATTTATCAAGATAAGAACTTAGTACTAATCTGATAGGTAAAAACAACGGGAATTTGGTTTTTTGTTGATATTTTTCCATCCAATTTTTGAAATTAATAAATGTATTATTCCAACCATATTTGATGGCTTGTTGACTAAATTCCGGAGATTTATTAATTTTTTGCCATTGAGAAATTAATAATTCAAATTCGTCCGGCATAAAATAGGTCTTTTCAAAAATTACGTTTATCATAATTAAAAACGCATCCCAAGTAGAGTCGAGCCTGTTTTTTTGAGAATTTTCCCAGAGTTTATTTAAATCAACATATTGTGTGCGACGCCAAGTAAAATCCTGATGCAAATCAATCTTTATCTTTCCGGGCTTTACCAGATTTACTTGCATCCCCGCGATTCTACCACCGAGAGCGTGATCGTGCGACAATCGCTTATATCCTATTTTCTGATGTTTTAGAATAAACCTTTCAAAATCTTCAGGATGAACTAAGATATCTAAATCGTCAGGAGTTTCTGTCTTATAGCAAACGCGGGTCAAAATATAATTTATCTTGGTCATATTTTTCTTTTCATGAACAACCAACCTTCCGGAGTTTGCTCAACTATTTGAAATTTCTCTATAAGGTATTTGTGAATCAGTGGATTATAATCTTGCATTCTAGCCGTCTTCATTTTGGGGCCATTGTTAGGATCATAAATAACGATTTTGACGTTGCTGTCTTCGATTTTGCTAACAAATTCTAGTTGTTCTTCTTCTGTAGTAATAAACCCTGCCAAAAGATTATTAAACTGTGTGGGACTAGTCCGATCAGCCAAAAAATAGAGACCTGCCATGTATGGTAAGGCTAATATCGGATCAGTTAGAGTAGAATTCTCTTGGAGAAAAAGTACTGACCTTTTCAAACTTTCTGCTGAAACTTTGGTCGAATTCGTAGGGTATTTAGAATTTATATTTAGGGTTTGATTAGCTATTTTTATTTTTTGGTCATTAAAACGAATCCACCAGATTGATTGAAATATTGTGGCAAAAAATAAACCAGCAAGTAATCCATATATAATTATTTTTATTTTTAAATTTTGAATATTTCTGAGTAAAAATACACCCAAAATAAGAAATGGCGTTCCCCCTTTTACCAGATGACCCATCTCGCTCCGGCCAAAAATGTAAGGCAGAGCGAGTATTCCCGCAAGAATAAGGACCGGAATTTCTATGTTGTTCTTGATTATGACGGTTATCTTTTTTAGAACCAGGAGCGTGCTAACCAAATATGTAGCCAGAATGGCATATCCGTAATAGGCTGTAAATGTGCTACCCAAGGCGGCTAAATCAAATCGGGAAGGAATTAAATTCAATACAGATGGGAAGGGTAAGTGGTGAAGCTGGGTAATGGTGACAGCACTAGTCAAAGCCATATTTATAAAAGTATCAACAATACCCAAATTAATCATCCATGCAATCATTAACATAATGGGTAATCCGAAACCTACTCCCATATACAGCGAGTAAATAAACCATTTTTTTATCCAGTTTTTATGTGAGGTTAGAAATAGATAAGCGGCCAGTACAATTACCGCAGACACACCGAATGTTCCGGGAATATCCAATCGAATAAGACTAGACAATCCAAGCATAAAACCTGACCAGCCAAAAAGCCACTTCTTTTTTCTATTAACTGCCTGAAGATACAGATATACACCTAAAAATATCGGAGTAAAGATATATAGACGCTCAATATTAACATCTGAAAATGTAATTAAGATAGCTGGAATGGTGGATAATTTTGTCGGAGCGAATCTCTTACAGATAAGAAAAATTAATACAGGGGTAAATGAAAAGATGATACTGGAAATTATTCTGGGTATAAGGACTGATTCCCCAAATAGTTTGAATATCAAAGCGAAATAATAATTGTCCATAGGCGGAAATATGGCAAAAAAATCACGATACGGTATATCCCCTTCCAATATCCTCTGGGCGTTATGCAAGCTCTCTCCTTCGTCCACCAATCCGAAACCATAAAATGAGAAAAGGGTGGTTTTGAAAAACGCTACTAAAAAAATCAGGATTATAACTGGTTTATTTATCATGTATCAGAAATGAGATAATGAGTAAGTCTGTTACAAAAAGGTTGACGACAGGTTCATATAAACCCACCCAATCCCGATATTTGATTGATTTATATATACCCGTAAATAGTGATGGAAAAAATAAATTTGCATAAATTATCCAAAGCCCCAACTTTAATAAATGAAGAGGATTCTTCCAGTCAATCCATGTATAAAGTTTGTTTTTGACATGTAAGAAATATACTTTTGTCAAGTTGTACTTACGCTTGCGCAGTAATTCAAACAGTGATGTTACATGATGATGATAAAGCCCTGCTTCTGGTACAAAAACGAATTTATTAAAACCATTTTTGACTAATAAAACCAAGAAATCCAGTTCTAAAAACATTTCAAAATTCTCAACTATATCTAACAACTCTTTTCTTCTAAATAAACACAAACCAGCTGGAGGTATGTTACCTATTTTATATTCACAAATATAATATTCTCCTTTTTTTGATTTTATCGTATCTTCAATCGAAGGAGAGAAAAATTGATAGATTTGATCTCTTTGTAATGGATCAAAGTTTAAATATCTCTCTATAGGTGAAGTATTTACTTTACTATAGTATTTTGTAAAGCTACCTATTATATTAGGATTTTCAACCAAAGGTTTAACTATTTTCTTTAACCAATTTTTACCTCGCAATTCAATGTCAGCGTCTAAATATATAAAATATTCGCCTTTAGCAGCTTTCAATCCGATCATCTTGCCAATCTCCCCGTGTTTATGTCCATTTCTCAAAATTCGAATCGGATATTTTTTGACAATTTTTATTGTTTGATCAATTGAATCATCGTCGACTACTAAAACTTCTAGTTTATCTCGCGGGTAATCCTGACAGAAAATTGATTCTAGACATTTTCTGATATTCTCTTCTTCGTTAAGGGTTGGAATAACTATTGAAATCTTTGGCCAAATCATTTTTCTAGATATTTTGTAAATAAAAGACCTTTTGTAAAATTGTATGCATAACTGAAATGTGACAAATAAATGCAAAGGGGTAGAATCATGGCAACTTTCCAGTTAGCCACTTTCATTGCGTCAACAATACCTAATATATACAAAAATACCCCTATCCATATCAGTGGCGGAAAAACTACCGAAAATAATAATAAAAATATAGTCGTTGCTATCCCAAACAATGGCATAAAATAGCTAGGTCGTAATGATGTCGAAGGGAATTTTTTTACGAAATATCCACGATGCAATCCGACATTTCCGACTTGAGCCAAGTATCCTTCCGGAAAATGCCTGCGGTGATGGTAAACGACCACTTCAGGATGGTAAAGAATCTTTTTTCCTGCGTTGATCAATTTTATACATAACGCAGTATCCTCACCGCCATAGAATTTATTATCAAATCCTCCTACAGATACCAAGTCTTTCCGTCTGGCTATCAAATTATAGGCAGGATAATCGTCTACCAAGCGTTTGGGCTTCTGTACAAATCGATAGGCATATGGTCCCGTCCCCCAAAAAGTAGACAAAATAGCCCCGGTTATTTGCTGACGAAAGCCATCCATTGGTGGAGTCAAACCCGGACCACCCACTGCAGCTATTTCGGGATGTTTGTCAAATATATTTATCGTTTTTTTAAGCCAATCACGTCTGGGATAAGAGTCGTCATCTAAAAAAGCAATATATTCAGCCTTTGATCTAATAATTCCTATATCTCTTTTTTCGGCTGGCCCTGTACGTAACAAACCAGTTTCCAAAACACGTATCCTAGGATCTCGAAAATTTAGTTTCACTCCCCTATCCACACCAATTAAAATTTCAAAATTAGAGTAATCCAATTGTAAACATTGGGCAACGGACTCATAAAAATAGGCTGTTTCCTTATAAAGAGCAATTATTATTGATATTTTTGGATATTTTTTCATATTTGAGTGATTTTTCGGGAATTAGATAATATTTGTATCCAATTGTATTTATGGCTACTCTTAAAAGCATTGCTTGTTAGTGCTTTATATTTAGTATTATCAAAATATTTTAAGTAGAGATTAGAAATTTGTTTATCACTGTCAAATAATAACCCATCATTCCCGTCATTTATCAGTTCATCCATACTGCTTCCCCTTCTGGCTATTGTCGGAGTGCCGGAGGCAGCAGCTTCCAAAACTGTCAACCCAAAACCTTCTTTAAATGAAGGATGAATCAAAAAATGACACCTTGATAAATATTTATTTCTATCTTTATCGGATAATCTACCTAAGAATATTACGCACGATGGGGCGTTTAGAGACTTTATATAATCAGAATCGCCATCACCGATAACATACAGAACAAAATTATTGAATTTTTTTCTTATTTCCCTGGCAGCTTTAATTGCTGACTCAATTCCTTTCATTTTTACCAACCGTGCTACAAATAAAGCTGATGGGAAACCGAACTTTTTTATTGGAGAGAATCTTTTTATATCTATTCCCAGAGGAACAATTTTTACATGCAATTTCGGATTAATCTTAAGGATATCGTTCTTTGTACTTTCTGAAATAGCCCAGATTTCGCTGTTCTGATAAATAAAATACACCAATTTTTCCAAAACTTTTCCTATCCAGTTGATTGGAAAAGGATACATTTTGTCCCAAATCGTGCCAGCTACCTCACATACCCAGAGGACCTTACGGCACTTGACATAAAACGGAGAAAATAATGGCAATCCATGAATAGCATCTATAACTAAATTGATATTTTGATGTCTGGCAATTCCCCAACCAATCCAAATACTGTTTAACAAAAATACAGGGTAGGTAAGAAGCATTGTCCAAGTATTATAAAATTGCAATTCCGGTCCGACACGGTGAATATTTAATCCACCTATATTCTCGATAACAGATAGATTATCATAGCGGCTGCCCAACCAAAACACTTTATGACCGGACTTCGTCCAATGCAGGGCATACTTCAACATGACCATTTCTGCTCCTCCGCTTTTGGGATTGCGGGGATCACGCCAGGACAAGATTAAGATATTCATGAAGCTATTTTACTACTTTCCAAATCTGAACGACGGCGTTCTCAAATATTTTCTCGATGCCGTAGTCGCCAGGGGAAAGTTTCAAAAATTCAGAGGGGTCATATTTGGTTAAATATATATAATCTATTCTCATAGACTTTAGCTTGTCTTTAACAATATTTCTGTCTCTGGAATCAACTATCTCACTGTTGTAGACAATTTTTTTCTGTGAATATTTACCTACATAATCTCTGTAATTAGCAAAAACAGCTGGTTTGGATTTGCCGAAATACTCACATTGCAAACATTCGTAATCATAAACCAGCACTTTACCTGCGGGCAATTGTCTCAATTTGTCCAATCCGATAATTTCTTCCGGAGAAATCCAATAGTTTTCTTTTTTGAATTTATTCCAGTTTAAAGAGATCATCGTTCTGATAAGCGTTCTGGGTGCTTTAAGTAAGTGTTTTGTTTCCAGACTCCAGTCGCTAAATATCTCTCCGTCTTTAAAGTTGTTGTTAATCTCTACCCGCCAAGTATTGCCTGATTTTTTTACCGAAACAAAGTCTGATTTAAAAAATCTTGCGGGAGGTTTGTTTTCAGACTCAAAATACTTAGGCATAGTTTTGATATTTACATCCGTAATTTGCCAGACTTCTAAAGGGTCTTGAACGGAATCAATTAAAGACGGAATATTGATACGCAAGTCTTTTTCCCTATTTGGCCAGAGATAATACGCCTCTCTATATTCTGACGAATAAATTCTGAGGTCAATAATTTTTTTATTCGTCTCATCTATACCCAATCTATAATATGGAGACTGATACCAGATCATACCGTCAAAATTAATTTTTTGTTCAGGAGATACATCGGGAAATTTATTTTTATACCATTTGGCAAAGTCTCCCATGGTCACTTTGGTTGCGGTTTTTTGAGCCACAACCTGTATTTGGTTGGTAAATTCACCGCGATAAACATCGGGACTAAAATCACCCTCTAGTCCCACAGTAACCTGAGAAAATACATCTATCAGATTAGAAAAATAATTGATATCAAGTTTGGGGGTCGTAAAATAATCCTGGGTACTGTACAGACTGCTGTAATAGCCCCGGCGGGGATCACGGGGTGCCCACTGCATAGTAACCACTCCTATTTTATTTTCCGGGCTCTGGGCAGGAATTCCGGCATGGATAATACTCGGATAATAAGGGGTGGACCAATAAGTCCCCCAAATCTGATAATTATCTGTAGAATATTGATCAGCGCAGGATAAATTGGCAATGACACCATATTTATCGTGCATGTATTGCAGAGAAAAACTATCCACCCACCAGGCCCCTACAGAGACAGGGTAATAACCAAATTGCTCTTTGAACTCTGCAAACACAGTGTCTATAAACTTGATTCTTTCTTCTTGGGTATAGCCTGATAAAAATACCGCATTGGCAAAATGCCAAGATCCAGTATTATGGTAAACGATTCCAGATTTATCGGCTGAATCTTGACTTATTTCTAAGAATATTCCTAATTCTTGATTTTTATCAAAATTTTTTAAAGTATTAATTGCATTTTTGTCACCTAAAACATCTAAGGTGAGAAGCCATGTTGCTGGTAAATTAAACTTATTTATTATTTCATATTGAGCATTGATACTGACTGAGGTGTTTAGATTGTACTTGGATACCCTGACGGGATTGACAATATTTATAAATCTTTCCGAGGCATATACGCTAGGAACAAAGATGAAAAACGATATCGCGATTACTAATAAATTACGCATCATAAAAATGCATTATTTTCAAACGGTAAAAAACGGCCAGAGTGTCCCAAGCCATATTAAAGGCAGTTTTAATGAAACCTGTATTAAAGATTGAAGAGGTGTGTAAAAATTTCATAGAAAGTTTAACGGGGGCTTCAAATATTTTAGTGAAGCCCAAATGGTGGGCTACGGCAAGAATTTCAATGTCAAAAGCGAATTTCTTTACTAAAAGTCGGGGAAGTACTGCTTTTATGAGTGCTTTTTTGTATAATTTCATTCCCACTTGAGTATCACGAACATTTAATCCAAATAGTAATTTTACTCCCATCTGATAACCAAATGATAAAATTTTTCTTTGCCAAGGATAATAAACTTGAGACACTGGATGGCGTTTTGAGGCGATAATAACATCCGCTTTATACCATTTGAAGTGTTCCAACATCATTGGGATCATACCGTAATCTAACTCTCCAGAATCTACGAAACCAATTATACTGCCGCTGGCGTGAGACATTCCGTAACGAACAGCAAATCCTTTACCGGAATTGTTGGGATAACCTATGACCTTAATATTTTTTGAAACAATTGATTTGGCTTTTTCAAAGGTCTTATCCAGAAATCCATCTACGACACAAATAATCTCATAGCTCACTCCCATTCCCTTCAGAACCCCATCTAAATCTTGCAGATTTTTTACAATCTGTTTTTCCTGTTTATAAGCCGGGACTACTATTGATAGCTGGACGCGTGACATAGAAGCTATAAATTATTAAAACTAGGGCAAGTATACCAAAAACAATTCCCAAAGATAATACAACCTGAGTCAAACTGGCATGAAATAAATAGATTCCGGTTGCTTCGGCAAACAATCCAAGCAATGAAATCCAGGCAGCCTTTGTCTTATTTAAGGCCAATAAAAATCCGGCGCAGGTATTGGCTAGGGCATAACCAAAAATTGCCAGGCCCATCCAAGCCATCAAAGGGGCGGCCGCGATAAACTTACTCGAAAACACCGATATAACTAATGCTTGCGAGGCAACAAAATACAAGCCCACGATCGACGTCCCGATTAATCCTGAAATTCCAAGTAAAAACCATAGGTCATTTCTGGCGTGAGCCGGATGCTGGGATTTTCTAGCCACCACCGGGATCATTGCTGTACTCAAGGGCGATTGAGCAAAATAGACCACTTTACCGGCTGTAACCAGTACTGCATAAATACCGGTCCAATAATCACTAAAAAAATGTTTGACTAATAAAATGTCAATTGAATACATGAGAGTATAAGCAAGTGACAATACTAATCCCCCGATCCCCAGAGATTTAATCGGCCATTTGTGATGTTCAAATTTATCTGTTGGTACTGATAATATTTCGCGCACCTGAAACAAACTTATAAATAAAACTAGCAACGAAGCCAGAATAACTCCTACTAAACCCCAACCATACCAAGCTGAAACAAAATAAATAAAAACCACTGAGAGTCCAAGTCTTGCAACCATTTCAATGATTTGATTCAAGACTAGGTCAGTAAACCGTAGCCATGCTTTAAGCACCGCCCGTAAGACAGTAATAATTAATAGTAGATAGATAAATAACCAAATGGCAATCACTGGACCTATTTCCGGAAGTTTGAGAAAATCTTGCACAAACTTAGATAGTAATAATAAAACTGGAAATACCAGTAAAGATACTAAACCTACCTTTTGTACTAAATAACTTATCAACCCTCGGGTGTGGCTAACAATTTTTTCGGCTTCAAAACTAGATATTAATTTTGTAATCAAAAAATCTACAGTATTTATAGGAACTTGAACAAAGTACAACAAACCAAATAAGGCGGCCAAAATACCATATTCATGTGGGCCCAATAATCTGGCTAACAAGAAATGATAGGTAAAAGCCAAACCACTGACCACAACGTTACCCACCATAAATATTGACGTCCCACGTAGAGCTGGATTTGTCCAAACAGATTTTATCTTTTCTTTCATGCAACCCAATAACCTCGTATAAACATCCCTAAATAAATAACTAACAGTAGTCCACTGACAGGTAATATAATCAGACGAAGATGTTTATATTGTGTTAAAAATCTACCATAACCTATAAAAAAAGGAAATGCAGTCAGGATATAGCGGGGCAGAGACACCAGATTGCCTGTGAGAGTGGGTATAAGGTAGGAAAGGACGGCAAAGACAGCATATGAACGGCGTTGCTTAATTGCGACTGCTATTGAAGCCCACAGGAAGGCAATACCAGTCACAAATTCCAGAACCACCGTGGGATAAATAGGATTGTTGAGATCTACTGTAAAAACCATCTTGATATATCTCCAAAATACTTGGTAGAGCAAGATAAACTTCTCACTTCTGCCTTGGCCAAATAGTTTTTGGACATGAATGAAGGCAAAAGGATCTCCAGTAGTTTTGTCCAAAAACTGCATATAGATTAATAAACCTATTGGGATTAATAATATTGGTATTAAATTTTTCTTGTTTTTTGAAGTCTCAAACCATTCAAACAATAAAGCTGGTAATAAAAATATACCTACAAAGCGGGTATAGCTGGCGAATGCCCCAAAGATACCGGCTAGCCACCAGCGGCCAGTCCTAGCACAATAAAAACTCAAAACCACCAGCATCAGAAACAAGCCTTCGGTATAAACACTGCCCAAAAAGAAGCTTGTGGGAAAGGTTAATAAACTGATTATTGTCCACTTGGCAATATTTGGATCAGAATCGTCTAGTTTAACCAGTTTGACCAAAAATATAATGGCGATAAAAAAGCTAACAATGCTAATGGCCACACCCGAGGTAACCGGAAGCATGTATTTGGAAAAATAACGGATTAAGTTTGGATAAAGCGGAAAGAAGGCTTGCTGGGCATAGCCATAACCCCGTCTGGCAATAGTCAGATAATGATTACCATCAAAATTGGCTCTGGAATAGAGCAGGGGGTTTTCGACATAGGCTTGGGTGGCGCCACCAATATAGGTTTCCTGCAGAGGCAAAAATAATCCCGCTGAGCGGGAAACAATAATTATGGCCATCTGCCAAGTGAGAATATATTTAAAAATTGTTTTTATGGACATAGTGATTTGTAGATCATTAACGTTTCTTTTGCTGTTTTTTCCCAAGTCAAATTTGATTTGAAGTCTATTTTACTATTTTTGGCCTTCAATATGGCACTAGCTATTTGTGAAGTGTCATCGGGATCAAAATAGACAGCATTTTCACCCAATATTTCTGGTAGAGAGCCACGATTACTTGATGCCACAGGTGTCCCACAGGCCAATGCCTCCAAAGGATTGAGACCAAAGCCTTCTGAGAATGATGCCTGGCAATATACGCTTGCCAAATTATAAATATCTACCAAATCCTCATCTGGGACAAATCCCAACCGTATCGGGTAATTAGTTATTAGTTCATAGTTCATAGAAAGATGGACAAGTTCTGGGTGATTCAAATCCATTGATTCAACTTCGGCTGCTTGTTTACCAACCATGACTAATGGTAAATTTGCAAGCTTCGCGGCTTGGATCAGTCCCGGAATATTTTTGTTGTAATTAACATCCCCCACATACAATACAAAATCTTTGGGTAAATTATATTTTTTAGTAACTTTTTTTGGTTTAAATATTTCATCCGCAGCCAGATAAACTAATTTCAATTTTTCGTGAGGGACACCTAAATATTTATGAATATTTTTGAGTGAATAAAATGAATCGGTAATAACAGTGCCAACAGTTTGCAAGGCCAGGCCTTGCAAGTACAAATTAAGCTTTGCTTTTAGACCTTGCTTATATACGTTTGGAAATTCCAGAGGTATGACGTCGTGGACCGTGACTACTGTTTTTGTCTTTGGGAATAAGGGGAGAGTGTGGTAGAACAAATCAAAATATGGATAGTGAACTATATCCACTTCACTATATTTGTCTTCTAAAATCTCAATATTGAGCCTTGAGCCTTGAGCCTTTAGCCTTTCGAGCAGACGCTTGGCATAGAAACCGACTCCTCTCTGGGCATTGTCATCGGTCATGGATTTTGTGATAAAGCCTACTTTAATCATGTGCCGAATATTTAGTAACTTGCCAGTATTTGATGTAAGCAATAGCAAAGCGAAGTCCGGAAAATAGGGCAAAGACAAAGCCTGGAAACCCGTCTACATAGCCACGATGTCTGAAATATATCCAGACAAACTCGCGCAATGGATAAAAGAATAAATGTATAAAAGTGTAAAGGAGATTAATGGGAACTTTTTGCTCGGCAAATTGCTCAGCCATGAGAGATGTATATTTATTGTTGCGGACGAGATAATTTTCAAAGTCGGGAGTGCCATAATGCAACATGGGGTTTATCAAATACCCTACTTCTCCCTCAATTACTGCCTGCTCATGGACATCGAGGGCCGGCAAATTACCTTTGCCGTTTCTATACAGACGCATGGTGTAATCGGGATATTGACCACCTTTGGTCAAAAACCGTCCCAAAAAGTAATTTTTTCTCGGCAACCAATACCCATTCACCTCCGAGGAGTCCATTCGGCCACCTCGGAGGTGTCCCTTTATTTCATTGACCAACTCGGGGGTCAAGCATTCATCAGCATCGAGCTGGAGGATCCAATCACCAGAGGCTTTGTCTATGGCGATTTTTTTCTGAGCATGAAAGTGGGTGGGATTATTGTCAACTAAAATAATCTTAGCCTTGTATTTTTTGGCTATTTTGACGGTATCATCGGTAGACTTGCCGTCTACAATTAGTATTTCATCTGCCAACTCCCAAACTGAATCCAGACATCTGGCGATATTCCGTTCTTCGTTGTAAGTAGCGAGGACTACTGATAGTAAGATTTTCTTCATATCAATTTGATACTATTTTAAACGCCGGGAGGCCATTTGGGAAATTGATGGTTTTTATCACATCCACTCCCAGATCTGGAATATCCTCTGGCGCAGCTACTATCAATGCCGAATGCTGATTGCGGACTTTGTCCCAAGGAGCGGATTCAAAATGATATTTATCGAAGTCGCGTACAGTAGAAAAATTGAATTTGTCGCGAAATGTAAGGGTGTGGTTGCCCTGAAACTTTCGTGGGTCATATTTTGAATAAAATAGAAACAATATATAGGGCTGGTCATATTTGTCTGTCACCCAGATTTTGGGATATTTGTCTTTGACACTTTCTGTATAGGCCACCAGTTCTTTAAAACCATATTCCCAAGCGGCTGGATATTCTTTTGGATAACGGACGTAATATTTATACAAATAGTCTGAAAGCTGATATACATATAACGGAACAATTAAAATGATAAATAGTTTTTTAAATTTTATTACTTGATACACTCCCACAGAGATTATTATTGTCATAGGAATTACCATATTGAAGGCGCGGAGAGAGTGAGGAGTCTGGAATGTCATGGCGGAAGCTACTGGTGCGATTAGAAGCCAGAGCCAGATTATATTAGTGCTAGGGGCTAAGTGCTGAGTACGAAGCAGATAAACGATTCCAAGAGCTAGAAAAATAAAATCGGTCAGATAAAAGAGACCCATTTCCGGGACCTTACTACGCTCGATGACGTCGCCGTTTACAAACAGAAAATTACCATCGAAATGATCGAGATAGTTTTGAATAAATCTTAGACCATATTGTACGGGTCTATTGTGCAAAAGCTTGGAAGGAATAGATTTGAGATCCCCATGCTGAATACGAAGTTCCTTGGCTCGCTCAGTAGGTCCCGAATCGGCTAATAAGCCTACGCCGCTCAATCTGGATGTAGCGTCAGATCTTATAACCGAAATTATTAAAGGTAATAATAATACCAACAACAATAATCCAGAAACTATTGTTTGCTTGAGGTTTGTTTTAAAATTCTTGAAATACATGATAAATATTCCTAGACCCAATAGTGGAACGATGACGCGGGAAGATTGATAGAAATACATTGCCAGTGCTAGGTGCCAGGTGCTAAGGGCTAAGTATATAAACTTTGGACTTTTGAGCCATTTTACTATGAACCATAAACCATAAACTATAAACGTTGTTGAGACATTTACTTCCCAAGCTCCTCTAGAAAAGTGTAAATGCCAAGGGGAAATTGTGAGCATAAGAGCAGTGCTAAGGGCTATGGGCCAAGTGCTAAGTAGTTCGTAGGTTAACAAATAAATTCCCAATACTCCCAATACCCCAAATATTACCGAGGGGAGGCGGACGGCGAATTCGGTAAGACCAAAGATTTTGACAAAGGGAATTAATATATAGGCATAACCAGCCGGTTTGAAATCGCCAAAAGATTCCAGATTAACGGGCCAAGGATGGCCATGCTCATCTTTTCCAGTCAACATCAGAGAATAAGCGTTGTAGCCCAGAGCTGCTTCGTCGGCATTGAGCCCCGAAGGGCTACCAGAGATATTCCAGACACGTAATACTGTAGCCAAAATTAAAATCAAAAATAATGGAATATATTTTTTCATTTTAGAGCCACTATTCTAAGCGCGTGTTTGCCATTTGGATAGTAAACTTCACCCAATTTAATTAAATTTACCGGATTCATATCCTGATCGGGCAATTCGTAATTATCACCCACAAATATGGTTGAGTTGTCACCCCGCTGATATCGCCAATCGGGTGGCTGATACAAAAACTTACCCCACTTTTCCACTTTTCCTACATCCCCCTGGGAATCTAATATTAAATTTGCTTGTTTTTGATAACTGCCTGGGTCTATTGTGTAATAGAATAAAGTATATATATACGGCTGACCAAGTTTGTCTGTAAATATTACCCTATCATACCTATCTAAGTACGGTTTGATTATTTGAAGAGCTTGTTTATAACCATACATCATGTCACGGGCTACGAAATTGGGAGCATGGATAAAATAGAGATCCAAGAATAAAATAAATAAGGATAAAAGTATAAATGTATAAATGTATAAAAGGCGGTGATAATAAAATAATTTTGCAAGTCCGATTCCGGACATAATTACTAACGGTATTACCATAGGCAGAGAGCGGACACCAGAGACAATATCACGGGATAGGGCGGAAGGTAAAATAACAATTAATAGCCATGTTATTAGTAGCTTGGTTACTTGGTTATTAGTTCTTAGAAGAACAATCAGACCGATTGCGATGGTGATAATTTCGGGCAGGTGGAAGTAGCCATAATAGGGAATACTCTGACGCAAATTTGACCAGTCTCCCGTAAAAAACAAATATTTCGGAGAAAGGTGATTTAGGTAACGCTGGGTAATTCCCCTGACTAAATTTCCCTGATAATTAAAGATACTAAAGACCTTCAACCTTCCGGATTGTGAATCAAGATTCCAAAGGATTGGTAATAACAGAAGTAATCCTAATACTCCTGGCCAAAACAGTTTTTTAATATTTGGTTTATAAATTATCAAAAGTGATAAAACTAAGAGCGGGGTAAACATCTTGGCCCCCTGATAGGTAAATAGCGTTAATCCAAAAAATAAACTTGAATATATATAGCGCTTTTTTATAAACAATAATGTAGCTAATGTCGTCAGAAATAGCGCTATGTTGGCTTCCCAGGCACCACGGGAGAAGTGAATGGACCAGGGATTAATCGCAAGAAGAAATGCCGTGCTAAGGGCTAGGTGCTGAGCGCTAAGTAATTTCGAAACCAATAAATACACAACGACAATTAATAACGTTCCAAAGATCGCTGATGGTAATCGGGTGGCGAATTCTGACAGACCAAATATTTTTATGGCCGGGACAGTAAGATATATATATAATCCGGGCTTGTAATCGCCAAAGGATTTAAATACCACCGGCAAAATTTTCCCATATTCATCCTTTCCCGTCTTTAGTAATGAATAGGCGTTGTATCCCAAGGCCGCTTCATCCCAGGTAAAACCCACCGGACGCGAGTCTAAGTAAAACAGTCTAAGTGTAAGACCAAGAGAAACAATAAAAATTAGTATCATTAATCTTGACATTTTCATAAGTTATCGTATAATAATCTCATAACTAGCTACCGGTGACAAATTCCCGTGTGGAAAAGTACACCAATGGTGAACTATCCGGGACGCTGACCCCGGCTTTTGTCGGGGTTTTTCTTGGTAAAATAATTATCGGCATTAAAGCTACTTGACATTACTTCATTTTTATTTAATTTCTTCACTAACTCCGACGCAATTTTAGAATTTGGATTATCGGCTTGGTACCTATATAAACCAGCAATTGCATCTGCCAATTGGATTCCTGGATGTGCCGACTCATTTCTTATCGTCTTCAGTTTTTTAACCGAGTTTCCCATATCCCTTAAAACTTTTTTTAGTTTCCGTTCATACCATTCGGGTTTTTTGCCGTCAATGAATACTTTATCCACATTTTCCACCAATAAATGCTTAAAGACCACCTCGATTATTTGCTGATATTTAATGGGGTTATCAAAAACGATAACTTTAAATAGAAAATCTAATTTTCTGACACCGACTAAAAATTTTTCTTTTAATTCCCAACTACTTTCAGTCCAATGAAAATAATTTATTTTCAACTTTTGATTTAAACTCTCAATTCCTTTTTCAAATTTATCCAAATCCTGAGTCCAAACGTAAACTACCGAAGCACTCGAATGACCTATTTGCTTATGAATCCCAGACTCATCAATAAATACTATCATAATTCTTTAATTATAAAAGCGGGTTTGCCGTCTAGGAAATTAATTCGCTTGATTTCGGATCCCGCGGGAATATTTTCCGGACTGGCGATAATTAGTGTCTTGGGTTTATATACATATGATTTCATTTCCCAATCATTTACAAATTTAATTTTATCCAGTTCGTTGACCCAATACCAATTGGCATGATAGTCCCAGGATTTACTTTTGGCAAAATCAGCCGGATCCCAGGGCCAATAAAAGGCTACAAATTCATGCGGTTCACCATATTTTTTGGTAAAAATAATCTGATCGTATTTATCGTAGTCTTGTTTGATTAATTGAACTACTTCTTTATAGCCATATTGCCAAGACCATGAGTAGTTTAGGAGATAGGAGTTAGTAGCTAGTTGATAGTTTATCGAAGATAATATAATAATTGGCAATATTACTAAATAATATTTTTTTAATATAGATACTACACCAAGAGCGGTAAGTATCATTGGCAATGGCAGCATTGTGATGGCTCGAAGGGTGTGAGGACTATCACGGGTAATACTTCCTGCGATTGGAGCTATTAAGAGCCACAATAAAAGTAATTTATTATTAAAAACTTTTGTTAATCCAATATAATAAAAAGGCAGACATATTAGATACAAAAGACCATAATTTTGGACGCTGAATTGATAGTGATCGCCACCTTTGATAAACAAAAAACTGGGTGATAAATATGATACATAATTTTTGGCAAAAGCGGCTGCAAAATAAGTGGCTTTGTTGTAAACCATGCGTCCTCCCCATTGAGTTGTTTGTAATTTATTTATTTTGCCTATAGCTCCGTCGTCTATAAGTGACAATTTACTGTATCGTGCTTGACCTGTGGAGTTTAATAATTGATATATCATCGGCAAAAAGAAAATAATTAATAGTATATAGTTCATAGAAGTAAACTTTTTATAATTTTTGTTTATGATTAAATAACAAGCTAAAAATAAAGGAGTAAATACTCGCGCACTGTTGTAAGTCCAAACCGAGATGCCAAAAAAGATTATTGACCAGAGGTGTTTTTTGGAGACCAAGCAGAGCATGCCCAAGGAAATAAATAAAACGGCTAAGTTTGCCTCGAGAGCCAAACGAGAGAGCATGACTGTCCAGGGTGACAGAGTGACAAGTGCCAAAGTAACAAGCGCAGTTTCTTTATTAAATATTTTTCGGACCAATAAATAGGAAATCAGCATTGTCAGTACGCCTGCAATGATAGATGTAGTGCGGGGGAATTGCGGCCAGAGTGTGGTCATGTAGACATATACCGGAAGCTTGTAATCACCATAAGCTCGAAATATTGTTGGCATTTTTATACCCCATTCATCCGCTCCAGACTTCAACATTGAATAAGAATTATATCCGAGAGAAACTTCATCCCAATTGAAACTAGAGGGTGCAAAATACGGCAATCTCCAAACGATGCCGGTCACAAGAATAATTATTATTAAGATTTTTTCCACATCCAAATCATTAATCCAAATAAGGTAATCAGACTGACAATGTTTCCGATTTTTCTGACCGGCGAATCTTCAAAAGATAATTTTATATTTGAATTTACCGGAGCCCTCACAGTAATCAAACCTAATTCCCCACTTGGATAAATAAATAATTTTTGTTTATTGCTTCGTGCCGTCCAACCCGGAAAATAAACAATCGGATAGCGGATTTTTTGATAGCTGTCAGTCTCCAGAATTATTTCAGGTGATTTGGGAGCGAAATTATTTGGAAGCTTGGCCGATTTTGGCCAGAAGTCTGACAGGGCCGAGCTTCTCTGCTCATCCCATAATTGGCCACTGAATTGCTGACTGTCTGTAATATCTCTCCAGATATCCGAGTGGAAATTCCCAGCATAAAATGTTATTCCCAGCACCAATAAAACAATCCATATCGGTTTTGGAATCAATTTTGTAACGGCTCCCATCGCCAGCGATAAAAATAAGGTGGACATAGTCAAAAACCGCCAGGGAAACTGGATATAAGCCATGGGTTTAACCAGATTCCAGATAAAGTCTGATTTACCGTGAGTAAGAAAGATAGCAAAGAGACCGAGAGAGATAAAAAATAATATTTCTTTGTTTCTTTTTTTTATCAACACGAACACGACTAATATTATTGCCAATATCCAATGTAAATGTCCGACCGCAAAACTCATGGTATCATTGGGACCCCAGGTAGATCCGCCAAATCCCCAAAAAGTGGAAAGAAATAATTGTCGCAGAGTCGCGTAATGCAAATGAAAATCATAATAACCGGAAGTTGTCTGATTTAGAGTTACTAAACTACTTTCAAATATGACAGGCAATAAATAAAAGGCTGATAACAGAACGCTTGCTAATCCTGCGCTAGTCAAATCATAAATTAAATGAATAGATCTATTGCTCTTCCACCACCAAAATATACTCCATATAATTGCAAATGGAGCAAAAACCAAAAGCGACAAATTATGTGTCAGTGTCAGTCCTGCCAGTGATAATATTAGCCAAAATAAATATTTATTCTTGTTTGTAGATATAAATTCTTTGATAAATAAAAGTATCAAAGGAAAAAAGATAAAAGCCAGAGATTCATTGAGTGCTCCCCGCACCCAAATATCGACAGCCCGATAAGGTGCATAGGCATAGAATACCGCAGAGACTAAGGCTCCTGAATTTGACCAAAATTTCCGGGCAAGAAAGTACATCGCCACCGCCGATGCAATTAATGTCAATATAAAATTGGCTTTGACAGAATCCAAAATTGACAATCCTGATATTCTGAATACTTCTCCAATCCAATATGGGAATTGACCATAAAAATTAAAGACTGGTTCTCCATAACCTAATCCGGCATCGCCGGACCATCGGCACGGAAAGTTTTTGGTTATCTGCAAACATTTTTCAAATTGTTGCTGGCGGAAGACATGAAAATCATGCATGGTATAAACTCCAGGTCTAAGCATCAAGCCAAAAGCAGGAATCAAAAGCAGGACTAAAACTAATAGAAATTTATTCATGGTTGTTTTTCTGCTACCATCATGTCTGGCGTTCCGTCCGGATAAAACGTTTTGATATAGTAACCGGTATCGTCCGGAAATTCATCCGGTCTACCTATATATAAGGTTGGTTTAGTTACCTGTTCTCCATACTTCAAATCCCCAAAGCGGAATTTTTCCAAATAATAACCATCATATTGATCCAGAAATTTCAGGCCCTTCTTTTCAAATTCCAGCCACCCCGAAGAATACTGCTGATAAACTTTTGGATCGGCCTTGGTATAAAAAGCCAGAAATATATGTGGCTCGGAAAGTGATCTGCTAAATCTGACGTCTTCAAATCTACTGGCTATTGGCATTAGCCTCGGCATCAAATCCGTCCAGCCATAATTCATTGACCTAGCACTATTTTTGGGTGCATGGTAGAGGTAGTCCTCTATAAAATATACGGAAGATAGAAGGTAGAAGATAGAAGTTAGAATAATTAAGGATTTTTTCTTTAATATAAATTCTGATCCCAGAGAGAGCATCATAATTAAAAATGGCAGGGCGATGACGGCACGGTTGGCAGCATATCCAGGACCTTTGGATAAAGCTGATGGAACAAAGCTGATAGCTGCCAGTAACAGGATAAACAAATATTCTTTATTGGGGTTTCGGATAAATAATATTAAAAATCCAGCCAAGAATATGATTTCAACATAATAAAATGTCCCGCGGCCGGTAATCATGCCATAAGTAGCTTCGCCAGCCCCACTAGTAAACCAGAATTGTGGTGACCAATATGACAAATAATTTTTGACAAAAGCAGATACTACATAAATTGGTTTGTTGGAAAAGAATCTGCTGACAGAATCCGGAAGTCCAACAACAATGGCTTCAAATCTCCGATCGGCTACTGCACTCCAACCACCAGTCGGACTGATGATACTGACATCGGCCGTCCGGGCACTACCTCGAGACACCATCGAGAATAATCCCGGAATTAACAAAATACCCAAAAGTAAACTTGGTAGTAATACTTCTTTATTCACTTTTTTATACAAAACCAGAATGAGAATGATTATTGGTGTCACGAGTCTTGCTGAATGATATGAATAAAAGCTCAAAGCAAAAATAATTGCGCTGAGCCAATATTTGTTTCTCAAAAATAAATATATTCCCAGAGGCAAAAACAAGGTGGCGAGATTGGCTTCAAATGCCCCCCGGGACATACTAATTGCCCAGGGCGAGAGTGTCAGAATTACGGCAGCGGACAATCTCTTTGTCAATAAATATATCGCCCCTATGGCCAATGTCCCAATAATCGCATTTGGAAGTCTGGTGGCAAATTCATTTAAACCAAACAGTTTTATACTAGGAATGGCCAAGAAAGTATAGAGGGGAAGCTTGTAATCGCCAAAAGAGCGCATATTTGAGGAAAACAATTGCCACCAAGGAGTTCCCCACTCATCCTTACCTGTTTGCAAGATTGAATAGGCATTGTAGCCAAAGGCAGCCTCGTCCGGGGTGAAACCAGCCGGATATTTAGCAAGCCAAACTGTTCGAAGCACAAATCCCAAGACCATAAATCCTACCACTATCCAGTTAGTCTTGAACATAACTTGATTTTAGCTTAAAAAAGGCGATAAACAAAATAATATTAACCAAACTCACGAAATCTAGAACTTCGGGTGTATACAGCGACATCAACCATGGGATATTGGGCGCATACCACATGTAGTACATATTAAACAAAAATACCAGCGAGATTAGCACGTATATTATCAATAATTTTATAGTCGGTTTCAAAACCAATAAAAAAGATAATAACGGAAAAATGGGATAAAGGTAGCGTTCGTGCATTTTGGTATTAAACAAAAAGAAAGCCCAAAATAAGAGAGCCAGCCAATAAATAAGTCTCAAGGGGTCGGATTTCCGAAACAAATTAATGGCCATATATATAATTAAGGGAATTAAGATAATCATGGCTAAAATAGTCGAAAACCAATGGTTGACCATCTGACCCCAGATTATGTGATGTAGATTAAAAGCACCCACGGTAGCTAAAGCAGTTTCTCCCGGCAGTATTCTGGTCACAAACAAATCGTACAGCCAAAAAACGAGATCTGTTTGTGGGTGAAACGGCCAAGCAGTCAAAATAGCCGTTACTGGTATAAATACCAAATTATAGACTTTTCTGGGAAAATTTTGACAAAAATAAATTAAATAGAAGAGTGTTAGTGGCGCCCACGAAGCCTTGGTAATCAAAGAAAGTCCGAGAAGTATGCCGGATCTGGCTAGTTTTCCCTTGATCAGAAAGTATATTGACCAGAGTGCTAAGGCCGCTACAATCGGATCCGTCTGGCCCCAGTAGCTTGAGTTGTACCACATGGGTGGACTAACCAGGTAAATCAAAGCCAATCCTTTTCCGCCGGCTTTATACAATAAAAGGGCTATCGCAAAGTCAGCTAATATTGAAAATATTTTGATCGAGATAACCTCACCATGATCCTGCCAAAACCAAACCAGCGTTGAGGGAAACACCGGTAGTTTACCGTTTAGCCAGTTTATCAGTTTATCAGTTGAGTAATAAATATTTTCTGATGCAAGATGAAGCCAAATGCTACCAGGTGGCTGGTTGGGCCGGCTGTGAGACCAGACCTCTTTGGGTAATTCATAATATCCGGCCAGACCTTCCTGTTTGTAGGCTACCCTTCCCCAGCTAATATTATTGTACATGTCGCCATGCTTGGCGTTGACCGAAAGAAAAATCCGCCAGACAAATAATATAATCACTACCGAAAATATAAGTAATTTACGAATCATTTTTTGGATACCAAATAAAATACCGCTTGACCGTACAGATTGCTACTGGCGCCTATTAGATTTATGTTATCAGGAGGTGATTCCCGCCAATCCCAATCTCCCCCCACATCATCGCGCTGGGATATCATATATAGACTTCCCGGAAGAAAAAGTTTTTCTTTTCCGTTGAAAGCGCCAAAGAAATATTTACCATCCAGACTAAAGCCGTCATATCCGGGAACAATATTGTCTAAGGGTTTGTCATCCGTAAAGTTCTTATGAAACTTAGCAGGATCATATTTGGTCCAAAACAAAAACCGCATCAGGGCCGGCTCATAAGTGTTGTTTATAAATATCCTGGAATAATTTTCACTGAGAGCGGGGATTTGGGTAAGAATATTTTTGTAACCCACATGCCACCAACGCCAGGATTGTTTGGAATAATGATTGAGGTAATAGTAGCCGGCCCAAACCAGTTGGGCTGATAGTAACAGGAGACAGGAGACAAGTAACAGGCGGTTTTTAATTTGAGAGAGACCGGTGCCGATGGCGACAGCAAGTGGCGGGACCATTAGAAACAGGCGGGTGGCATGATAGCCACCATCAGAAGTCAGAGATGCTGGGATGGGAGCAAGAGCCAACCAGACAAGCCACAGCCATTGTCTTTTCTTGGCCAAGACATAGAGACCAATTAACAAAAATGGTGCCATCAGGGGTAATAATTGTCCGATCGCTTGAATGCTATGGCGCATAACAGGGTCTCCCCTGACAAACAAAAATTCGGACGAGAAGGGCCGTAAATAATTCATAAACCATTCTCCCCCGACCATGAAATATTTATTTACAAAGAATTTTATGTAAGGAGAAGAAGATTCTTTTCTGAGTGTAAAGACTTTGTCAATTATTTCGCGGTTGTTTGTCAGGCTCAGAATCCCAAACCGGTCGCGGGCAGGACCCAAAAAAATAAAATAAATAAGTGGTGTTATCAACAATCCAAAAACCAGTCCCTGCAAGATTGGAAAAGCTTTTTCTTTGATAAGTAAATAGCCTATCCACAGCGGGACAAACAACATGGCAGTACTATATGTATAAAGACTCAGGGCAAAAAATATAAAACCTAACAAAAAACGTTTTTTGAGAAACAAGAGTGTTCCCAGCATGATTAGATCAAGCATGAGTACAACTTCAAAAGCAGCCCTAGAATAGTGAATATGCCAGGGCATAATTGCCAAAGCTAGAGCCACAGAATATTTCCTCGTCAATAAAAATATTATGGCTATGCCTAAAACCCCAAAAATCACTTCTGGCAGGCGGGCGCCGTATTCATTGAGACCGGCTACTGCAATTGTCGGGACGGTGGCATACATGAGAAGGGGTGCCCGCCATTCAGCTAGGGAATGAACATAAAAAGGCAGAGTTTGGCGGTAAATGTCTTGGCCGGTTTTCAATAAAGAATACGCTTGATAACCCACATCAACTTCGTCTCCAAACAGCTCAGACGGAACTTTGGTCAAAAGTCCTATCCTCAAGACCAACCCAAGTGCTAAAATAAAACCAAGTTTCCTTAACATATGCTATCTGTAATCATTATAAACCACAATACCCCTGAAATTACCAAGAAATGTGTGGAGTGTGTGCTCAAGTCCCGAGATATCAATCTGGAAATAATACTGGTGAACAACACACCAAAAGACAAATTTAATTTTTCGGGTGTAAAAATCGTCAATAACAAAAAACCATTGGGTTTTGGTGCCAACAACAATCAAGGTATGAAAATTGCCAAAGGTGACAAGATTTTGTTATTAAATAGTGATGCCTATGTCTATCCCGATACTCTAGCCAAGTGTTATGCCCAGGACTATGATGTCCTGGGTTGTCAGTTGCTCAATGAAGACCTGTCTATTCAACCATCTTGGGGTTATTTCCCGACTCTGCGGAGAATTTTTCAGTTTCAAGTCTTTGTGGACAACTTCCCAATCATTCGCAAGTATATAGATTCTATCCATGTCCGCGATTTATCCAGATTTCAAAAAACCCAGAAGGTAGATTGGGTAATGGGGGCATTTACAATGCTCAAGCGCATAGTGTACGAAAAAACTGGTGGTTTTGATGAGAATTTCTATATGTACGGTGAGGAAACCGAGTGGATGTATAGAATGTCAAAAAACAATTTCGGAATTTTCTATTATCCCGATGCAAAATGTGTTCACCTCCAGGGCAAAAGCATTGGCACTAAAGCGGGAATGTTTATCGGTGAAATGAAAGGTTATCTATATCTATTCAAAAAATATAAGTCCCCTCTTGAACAATTTTTGTTAAAACTCGTCTTGCTCTTTGGCTGTGCCATCCGCATCCCAGCCTGGTCTGTCTGGGGCAAATGGGACCTGGTCAAATCCTATATCCAAGTCTTACCCCAGCTGATCAGAGAATTTTAGTCCCGGCTCAAAAGGCCACGCCCTTTTGATCTGTTTTGATACCATTCAATATTCTGACTTTCTATCCATTTTTGGTCCAACTATTTGATATTGACCACAAGAATCACCTTCCCAATATTGACATTTAACGTCTTGACTCCCTGCTACCATCCTCAATGCGCAATTACTTGAAGGCCGTCTCACTGGGCAAACGATTACAACATTAAATACCGGCGTTGATCCTTCTTCAGACGAAACAATCGGCGCCTCTATAATCGGACCATCTTCGACCGGCTGGCAATGTAAGAACTTTCCTTCTAAAAGTGAAGACGGTAATCTCCTTATTTCCATGTGTGACCCATTTTATTCTTAACTTAGTTAATAGTCTAATTTGTAAACCAAAGTTCCACCTCGGGGATGGAACAATTCAACAGTTTCCACCTTTCAGGTGAAGCGTAAATTCAAAGGCCACACCTTTTTGATCTACTTTGATAGTATTCACTAGATCTGGACTGTCGACATCTTGTCGACGGTTCATACTTTCCACTTCTGAGGTGAAAACATCTATATTCTGATTTGTTTTTCCAACCAAGGGATACTCTCGTTTTGTCTTTTCCACCACAGATCTTCCCAGATATAGTGCACAGCAAGCTGTTTATATTTCCCGAATCTATCAAAATGTTTGAGAATTTTTGCAACAGGTACAGGATTTTCGGGATCAACATCAAAAAATACTTTAGAATAAATCTTTTGTTCCCAAGGAGAAACATGGTTAAAAAAATCCCAATGATGAAATACATCAAAAAGCAGATACCACACAGTTGCTGGTCCAACGCCATATAGTTTTAATAACTCATTCATTTGAGTTTCTCTATCTTTTTTTCTAAGTTCCATTTCATCCATTAAACCTTGAGCGAAATAATCGTCTATCCTCTTTATTGATTTGGCACGGTATCCAAGCTTTAATACTCTTAATTCTTCCTCCGTTATTTTTTGCAATCTACCTGGCTTAAAGAAACACCAAAGTTTTTTACCATCAAATTCTAGTTCGGTTCCATAATTTTCAAGAAGTGCCTTAAACATTTGAACAGATCTTCTAACAGTTGCATTTTGTAGGACGATTCCGATAAGGAGATATTCGTATAAGGAACTGGGGTGTCCAGGTTTCATCCCTTGCCACTTTTTAATAATGGGTCCAAGGATTTTATCGCTTTCAAATTCTTTATAAAACGATGTTAAATCTAGCTCCAGGTTGTATCTATATTTGACTTCATCAAAAAAATCATTAATAAATGCATTGTCCAGTTTTTCTTCTGAATAAATACTAATTTCAATTTTTGGATTTAAAGTAGATCCGATATTTTTAAACCGAATACCAAGACACTTTTCTTTCCATATCCATGTCTGCCAACGCGTTCCAGATTCCCACAGATTATCACCAGACGTAAAGTGATCTGGTTTATGAAAAGTAGCATCAAAATTAAACGATGCCGATGGCACCAACTCAATAATTTTTATCTTAGTTAACTTCATAAGAACCACCTAATGGTATCTGTCCATCTGGTAGGTTTAAGGAACGGGCGTAATTTATTACATGCTTTCGAAAATCTAGATCAGAATTTCCACCTTTAAATATTTTGTTGTGGAAAACTATAAAAACTTCGTCCTCTAAAGATAAATCTGCCCACCAATTAGGAAGTTTAAGATTTTTACCTAATTGACTAACAACTTCACCGATATTTTGCTCTGTTACTTCCACTTGATGTAAAGTCCATTTAGGTTCACCCGCATTGGTTTTTGGATCGTCATCGTTGGCAACTCGAGTCGAAATTATTTGGCATAATTTAAGCAACTTCTTGCTTACAAGACTCTCTTCGATTATCACACCTTTATAATTCATATTATTTTCCTGAGACCTCCCATATATTACCATCTGGGTCCTTAAAGTATGCCACAGTTTGTCCCCACGTGGTTGTTTTTGGGCCTTCAAAGATTTCAACATTCTTAACTTTTAATGCTTCGCAAGTTTTGGCTACATTAGAAACTTGAAATCCATATACAGCGCCACCAGTTTTCCCCATATTCTTTGCTGGGAACATTGCAATGGCTGTTTTTCGGCTGAATATAGCCAGAGAGGTTCCTTCCAATTTGAAATCTGCGAATTCGCCATCAGTGGAATTTACCTCCAAACCAACAGCATCCCTGTAAAAAGTCAGAGAACGCTCGAAATCTGCTACTAATAGGCAAACTGCAAATAGTTTATTGAACATATATTAAATCACCTCCCCTCAGTATTTATAGGAAGGTTATCAGTTAAGTGTCGTATTCTCTAGAGTAGTTAACTACACCAAGAATCATCTATAATCAGAGTACTTTTATATGCACGAAATTCAAAAAGTATTACTAAAAAGATTGCTTATACAGAACAGGCAAAAATACTCTGTTTTAACAGTCGACTATGATTTTGATGATAACGTTGTGTTTCATCTTAAACAGTTAATTAGCAAAGGTCTGATGAAAAAAGAGGCTGATAAATATCTAATAACCGCTGCGGGGATTAAAGTAATTACTGATTATGACTTGCCGACCATAGAGGACACTGGATATAAAACGTTTTTCATCGGATTTCTATGTAACTACGGTGATGAATTTTTAATAAAAGAACATCCCACAGAAACAACCAATTTTTATAATTTGCCCAGTGGAAAACCTAGGTTTGGAGAATCAATTGAAAGTGCTTTAATTCGTATTTTTGAATCCAATACTGGTATCATTCTTGACGAAAAAGATTTTAAGTTTCAATCCTTACATTTAAAAACCGTTAAAACATCACATGGAGAAGTATTATTTGATGACGCGTTCACAATTTACAGAGTAGATGTTAGTCATGAACAAAAAGAGAGAATGAAATTACATAAGCAGATTAGCTGGAAGTCGGTTGGGGAAATTCAAAAATTACCAAACCGATGGCCAGAAATTGATATTTGTATTTTGAAGAAAGATTCAACTCCCTATCTTAGTTACGAGGTAAAATCAGATTATGTCTTATAAAAATCACTCAACGGCCAAACCTTTTGATCTGTTTTGATATTATCTGTCAGATCTCAGTTGTCGACACTTTGTCGATGACTCATGTTTTTCGCCCTTAAGGTGGAAAATCATTTAAAGTTTTGAATTGAGTTGTTTACAAATTGTATACAATTCAAGTTGTGACAAAATGTCACGACTTGAGTAGAATTTTATTTACTTTCTGGGAAGTCCATATAACAAACCACAAAATATAGTGCTTTAACATTCCGTTGTACCACAAAGAGGCTTTCATTAAAAGTTCATTTGCCAGGGGATTTTGTTTGGTACTTTGGCCATGTTCATGAATAATAGTGATATTCGGATTAAAGATTACTTTATATCCGGCTTTGCGGATTCGTCTGCAATAATCAAAATCTTCATAAAAAATAAAAACTTTGTCAGTGAATAATCCGACTTTCTTCACTATTTTCTTTGACATAAACATACATGCGCCAATGACAACGTCTACTTCCGTCAAATTATTTGTATTGAGTGTGTATTTTTCAGTCAGATTTGTTTTTCCAAACCAATATTCCTGGATAGTACGAATAATTGAAGGTTCACGGTAGACCGATCCTTGGGTTGTGCCATCGGGATCTACAAACTTGGGTCCCATGATGCCGATCTTTTTATTAAATTGTATAGATTCAATTGCTTTGGTAAAAAAATCATTTTGTATCCGGGTGTCTGGATTAAGTAGCAACACATAATCCCCTACAAATAACTTTAATCCTTGGTTTACCGCTGCCGGAAAGCCAAGATTAGATTCATTTTGGATATATGTAACTCTCGGATCCTTAGGTATCTTGGGAGGCTTATTGGAATTATTATCGATCAAAATTAATTCTAGGTTTGGATACTTGGTGTCCAAGACAGATTTAATACAGCGCGCAAAAGACTCCCCCACATTCCAATTTATTATTATGACGCTAATCTTTTCCATAAAGCCCATACTACAGGAACTAAATAACCAGGTCCACGGATAATTCGTTTAATTAAACTAAATATATGTGCTGGCCAGAGTTTTAAATCAATATTCTTCCAGACAGCTATCAGATAATTCCGCTCTTTGATATATTGAAGTTTCTTCGGAGTGAACACTTTTGGAAAAGTTCCCGAGACCAAATGTGTTACCGTGCATCTTGGATCCCAGATATTTTTATACCCCGCCTTTGATGCTCTAAGTCCCAAATCCAAATCTTCGAAATAACCTGGGGTAAATATCGGGTCAAAGCCTCCAAGTTTATTCCAGACATCACGGCGGATAGCACTCCCCCCCCCCGAAGGCCAAAGAGATTCGTGTAACTTATCATCCAGCTTTCCGTTTGTAAATTCGAGCATTCCGCTTATCCATTTGCCATCCGCCCATGAATGATCACCCTCATTGAATGTGACAGCAAATATACAATCGTCTTTAAAATGTCTCAGAGCATTCTTTACCAAATCTCTATGGGGCTTCAGGTCCTGATTTAACAAAAACACAATATCACCTGTGGCATTTTTGAATCCGTCATTGACTGAAATGGGAAAACGCTTATTTGCATCGTGTTTTATTAATTTAATATTTGGATAGTTTTTTGCGATAAATTCTGCGGATCCGTCAGTGGACGCATCGTCCACTATCACAATCTCATTGACACCGAGTTTATTTACAAATAGCAGATTATCCTCTAAATATTTTCTACCGTTATAAACCGGAATAACGACAGAGGTAATCATGATTTCCGTAATCTCAATATAGTAACAATGCCGGTAGCGGCAAACAAGGACCGTAAAATCGAGGCCAATTGATCAGCTGGAAAATGTTTATTTATAGCCGCAAATAAATCAAACTTGATCCCAAAAAGACCGAAATTCAAAGATGGCTCAAACAACATTAAAAGAGCCACAAAACTCAAGACCAAGACAAGTAGTGGCAAACGAAGTTCTTTTTTGTGAGCTCCAATCCAAACGATGAGTAAACTGCCCCAAGTAAACCATTGGGGGTGAAAATGGGTTACAGAATAAAAGACTAGCAGTCCGGCCAAATACCATTCCACCAAGGTCAGCCTCTTGTGGTCATACCAGTTCCACCACCACAACAGAATCGACAAAACCCAGAACAAAGCTAGATATTGAGATCCCGAAACCAAAATCTTGGCAAATTCAATCTTATCTGTTTGGCTGGCTAATAGGGCATACCGTCTGAAACCGGCAGATCCTAAATAGGGAAAAATTATTAGAATATATGTAGCTACACCGATTAGAACATATTTTAATTTATCTTTGATACCTTCACCCAAAAGCGGTAACAATAATAAGGGAAAAGGCTTAAAACCAGCCGCTACTCCCAAAAGAACAGCTGACCAAATAGTTGGCTTTTTCAGTGACGCTATTGCAGAGACCGCAATCAAAATGGCAATAATGACATCGAATTGACCCATCATATAGGCCGAAAACAAAACGGGTACATTTAGGGCAAGTCCCAGAATAAATTTATCTCTGGCTTTTAAATCTACTTTCTTTATTAACCAGCATATTCCCAAACCTTCTATAACTAAATATGGAAACTTGAGTAGAAATTTGAGTAGGAGCCAGGTATAGTCCTTGGGAATTGAATCCACTTCATGAATCAAAGCAAAAAAGGTATTCCAGGGATAGATTGGTCCCAAAACTTTCATGAAAGCAGATAATGTTAAATAAGACAGGGGTGGATAAATAAATAAGTTGTCTCTATAAACCTCAACCCAACGATGTGTCCTAGGTAAGCGACTTATGTAGTCGTAAAAGGTTAACACTTCACCTTTTTGAGAAATAAGATAGGCAGCTAAATTGTGTCCGCGAATGTCTAAATGAAAGGTGGTAAACATTAGTACCAACCGTAATATCAGGCCAAACATCAATAGTACAATTATTTTTTTTGTCATAGCAATTCAGATAATTTTACCTTAAATTTCTCTTCACTGAAAATTTTGGCTTTATTTTGAGCAAATTTGGAAACATAAATTAATCTTTTCTTGTCCGGGACCAGATTTAAGGTAATTTTTTCCATTTGGTCTGGACTTTCCCACAAAAAACCATCTTCACCGTGAGTTACTATTTCCGGGTGGCCACCAGAATTGACAATAATCGGGACTGCTCCTGCAGACATGGCCTCGACCACCGTCATGCCAAAGTGTTCCATCCGTTCCGGTTGATCAGATTCAACTATTCCATAGCCACTGGCCGACCAGAAGATACTGGCCCGGGAATATATCTTTTTTAGATCAGCTAAATCCGGATTTATCACAAATTCAACAGGCAATCCTTTGGCTGTATTCTGTAAATTATCGAAATATTCATCTGTTGTACCCACATTGGTATTACCGGCCAATATTAGTTTCCAGTCAGGTATCCGGCTATAAATATTTCTGAAGCTTTGGATCAGGGTTGCATGGCCTTTGGCTTGGGCTAGGTTGGAAAATCTACCTACATACAATATGTGTTTAAATTTAGGTCCGGGCGTAAAATCGTTAGTCTTAATCGGCGGATAAATCACATGGCTATTTATCCAATATTCGTGATCAACGACTTGCTTGGTAAATTGTGAATTTGATATAAATGTGTAAAATCTGGATTTGACAAGATTCTTTATGTTGTGTCCGCCAACGTCGTGAAACGGATATTGGAAATGAATAAGGGTCTTTTTGGCCCATGAAACGGGAAGACTACCATCGGGAACCCAAAAGACAAGTTCATAGTTATTAGTTATTAGTTCATAGACAGAATTAGCGCGTGACAGATCTATTCCAAAACGGTCGAGAATTTGAGCAGAAATATTTTTCGGCCAATAGATGTCTACCTGCCAATTTTGATCAAGTAAAGCTTTGGCTGCCGTAGCGGTATATTTTTCCCCTCCACCCAACGAATCCCAATAGGGATCATATATTAATGCTTTGTGATTTGTGTTTCCCATAATCTGGTATAAATAACAAACATATTAAATACCTGAAACATGCCATCAATTACGCCTTCTACTCCGTCACGCCAGGCCTGAAGCTTTATAAATCTGTGCCAAAACTCAGTCAGCATTACTCTAAATAATCTCCATACAACTATCGGTGGATGCCCCTTTTTAATTCTGAGGTCCGCTTCATATTCAGTAAACAATAGGGTTTTGTTAAGCATTATCTCGAGATCACGATGAGAAAAGTGAACCATGGAGTTCTTCAGTAATCCTATTTTGCCTTCAACTTCCGGTTGTTCATGTAGAGCATTTTTATATTGGAGCAACTTGTCTTTTTGAAATAAACGGATGACGCGGTCGTTACCCCAGCCACCATAAAACATTTCTTTCCCTAAATAAATATTCCGTCTGGGAATTTCAAAAGCCGAAAATTCCAAATTCGAGCTAATTATTTGTTCGATTTCCTGTTTGAGTAATGGAGTTACCCGTTCATCGGCATCGACATACAAAATCCAATCACTCTTAGCGGATTTAAGTCCGGCATTCCGGTATTGATCGTATCCGGATCCGGGAACAGACTTTATTATCCTGGCACCACACTCCTGAGCGATTTTATTAGTCTGGTCGGTATTCCCCGAGTCAACCACAATTATTTCATCAGCAAATTTGACAGACAACAAGCAATCACCAATCATCGTTTCTTCATTTAAAGTAATTATTATTGCGCTAAGCATATGATCCTTTACCCAATTTTCTCAAATAAAAATCTCTGATACCGGTTTTCTGCCACCGGCGGCCAAAAAACAGAAGCTTTAAGGATTCACGTACCAAGAATAGCTTGGTGCGAAATGGTGCCCAGCGCATACCAAAGAGCATCCGGTTACGGGCTATATAATAATCTGCCAGAGGTGAGCCAATACCTGCTGCTTGACCAACTTTATGCCAAACAAGACTTTTGGGTGCGTACATAAAATTCCAACCAGCTTTCCTAATCCTCTGGAGGAGATCATTTTCTTCATAATACAAAAAGTATTTTTCATCTATAACGCCGGATATTCTTAGTGCTTCACACCTAATCAGCATTGATGACCCGGTGGCAAACCCTACTTCCTTTTCTTTGTCATATTGGCCTTTATCAACTTCATTCATTCCGTAATGAATTGCAAAAACATTTTTCCAGTCATTGTCACCACCTGCGTACCAAATGACTTTTCCTGATTCCTTTTTGGAATAGCGGTTTTTGTGAAATTCGAAGCCCGGTGCAAAATAAACCTTGGAAGCGACAACTGCTGTCGTTTCGCTCTTTGTCATTACTTTCATCGCCTCTTCCAGGGCTCTGGAATCAACAACAATATCTGGGTTCACCACCCAAACAAAATCATAATTATGCTCGAGCGCGTATCTCAGACCTACATTGTTTCCCCCTGCGTATCCCAGATTTTTTTTAGTTGAAATTAGTTTCAATTCGTTGTAATTCGTTTTCAGATAATCTTGAGATCCGTCAGTGGACCCACTATCAACAATCAATATATCAGAATTATTTTTTGACAAACTCTGCAAACATTCCCCAATATATTTCTTACTGTTAAAGCATAAGACAACAGTCATTACTTTCATATCCCGAGTTTTCTAGCTAATTTGTACCAAAGTTTGCCAATTATATTTGCTTCGTCAATTTTTGCCTGGTATTCCCACCAAGTATATTCATGTGATTTATTTATCACAAATTGTTTTACGGAATTCGGATCAAGCGAGTTTGATACAAACCCTCCATCTTGCCATAATTTTAAATACAAAATTAATTCTGAAAAAGCTTGCAGAAGCCCTATGGCCAACCCATGAATTCCTTCTCTATATCCATGCCTGGCAAAAAATTGCCTGATAAATTCGTCTATCGGTTTGGTAATTAAATCTGACACTATGAATCTATAACCCTTTTCCAAAACTACACCTTTCTGATGATCGGTATAGCGGTTTATTTTGTCTACATATTCAAAAACAGTAGTATAGTGATGATGAATGAGACAGTATTTTTCTTCTGCCGGTAAATCTATCCCTTTCCCCCGAGTAAAAGGTACACTATGAATTGCATTATCCCAAGTCAACGCATTTTTTTTGAACAGTCTATAGACATAATCCGGCCACCAATGATCACTCTTGCTCCACTTACCGAAAATTATATTTTTGCGGGGAATCCGGACGAAGTCAACCAACGACTCCTTTGTTATCTCTCTAATTTTCGCTGCCAAATTTTCAGTTACTTCCTCATCTGCGTCCAGAAGTAAGATCCATTCGTGTTTGGCTTTTGAGATAGCAAAACTCCTAATCGGTTCTACTATTCCTGTGTGTTCATGATAAAAGATCTTACAACCGAGTTTCTTGGCTATTTCGGCTGTTTTGTCTGTGGTAGCTTTATCCACGATCACAACTATTTCTGAAGTAATATCCTTAACCGATGCCACCACCCGTGGCAGATTTTTCTCCTCATTCCAGACTACAATTACTACTGATAGCATATCACTGTCTATTTTATACTATTTGACTCTATAAATCGCTATGGCAAAGTTTTCAAAGATATTTGACATATCAAACGAAATCCTTCCGGCATTTTTGATTAAATAAACATACTTTATATTATTATCTACCAAGAAGTTAACAGATGGGTTTTTCCAAAATTCGTCTACCGATTTACGCCGTGTTTGCCAGGCATAGCCCATGATATTTAGGTTTACTTCATCCGCGAGAAAGGATGATTTATTACTCATTGCACTAACATAAGCCGTTGATTCATATTCATACAGCGGTCTGGGAGCTTGGGTGTCTTTGACTACTGCCGGATAAGTCAGTACTGTACCGGCGGGTTGTCTACTCAAAAACTTTAGGGCTTCCAGCTCTTCAGTAGATATTTTTGCCGGCGGACGGTCTGGTAAATAATGAGGTAGAGTCTGAATCGCTGTAGGAATAGTTACCATGACGATAAGTATCTTAAGTAACTTAGGTAGTTTTTTGAGGCTTTCTCCCGCCAAAATCCCTGCGAAGAATAAAGAATAATAAAAAAACTGTATTGTATTCCAGGCAGTCCCCGATTGGACAAAAAGCATTGGCAAGACAAGTCCTGCAGTGATAATACTAGTATAAAACAGGTTTTTAGTCTGAAACAATCCAATAATTCTCGTTCCCATATTACCAACAACAAATATCCCCAAAGCCACGCTATATGCCAATATTGCTTTGGGATAATTACCAGCCGCACGATAATTGATCATGGCCTCGTAAAACTTTGGCCAATTGAAGCGGTCTGAAAGAGCCATCATGGTCTCGAGAAACCAGCCAGGTTGCCAAACCACCAGAGAGGAGCTAGTTGTTAGGAGCTGGTAGTTTGTCGCAATATAAATTATTAAACTCAAAATCAAAGTCTTATATAAATTTCTATCTTTTAGACCCGCTACCAATAAACCCCCGAAGGCCAATAATCCCGCATATATTTTGATATGTGGGAGTATGGCAAATACCAGACCGGCCCACAAATATTTTTTCTTCTGAATTAATATTAAACCTGTAAGCATTAAGATAAGTGATAAGGCAAAGGGAGGGTTGATAAGGGTGGACATTGATTGTTGGGCCCAAAACATAGATTCCCCTCCTCGAAAGACCCATCCTAAGCTACCGCCAAAATAAACGAAAAATACACTCCAGAGATTATTTGTCAGTCTATAAACCAACCAGCCAATGGCTATAGCAAGCAAAGGAGGTAATATTTGAAAATATAAATTAACAATAGGAATACGGGTAATTGTGTGTAAACTAGCTAGCATCAAATCAAATCCCAAATGATAATTTTTTATCTTTTCGCCTGCAAAAATCGGCATATCTAAACTTCCGCGTGCCAAACTACTGGCCAAGGCCACATGCCAGACACCGTCATGGCCATTTGGTCCCCAAAACCCCATGCCGTAGTCATAAACCAAGCCACTCTTGACCATGGTCAGCGACCACATGACGGATCCCATCAAAATCAATAACCAAACCTTATAGCTTCTTTTTAAAATATTCATAAAACGGCTTGATGTCCGATAATAAACTTTTTCCCCCAAAGGCCATGACACCAATTACATAGCCCAATGATGACATAATAAGCGTAACTATAATTCCAAAGCTATGAACCAGTAATCCAATTACCAGCATTAACCCACTAGAGGCGACCGATGTAAGTAAACTTTTGACCAAACTGAAACCAATAATCTTTTTGGCGATAAATAGAGGAACCAAAGAAAAAATAGATATTATCCCTACGGCGTAGGCTACCCCCATAAAACCAAATTTGATAGCCAAAACCGGCTTTAGTGACCATTCCAAGGCAAGCCACATAATCATCAAATATGTGTTAATTCTGGCTTTACCCAGAGCATAGAGAATGCCCGTGACCGGAGTGGACAGGCACGACATGATAGCCCCAAAACAGGCTATATACAGAGGAATTAGAGCTGGTTGCCATTTAAACCACTTTGGCACCAAAAAAGCCAGATGGGACCAGGACAGACCGATTATTATTACCAGTGGAAAAATGACGAGACTTATAAACTGTAATAACCTTTCTGCTGATTTTTTGAATTCTTCGGGATTATCCTGTATGCGTGAGAGTGCCGGAAATGCCACCCGGGAAGCATTATCCATAACGAGCCTCTGTGGTTGCTGACTGTAATAAATACCCCAGCTCAAATAACCCATACCCGAAGCGCCAATAATTTTCCACAAAAATAAATTCATAAATTGGTCTTTGGCGACAGCCAATAATGAATTGGTCTGATACGGGACTCCAAATTTCAATAATTTTTTTAAACTATCTCTGGAAAATGCTAAGCCAACAGACCAGGGTTTGAATATATACAACAATCCTAAACCAATTATTCCCTGTCCTAATACCGCAGGTATATATGAAGATACTCCAAAGCCTTTAATCGCCATAATTACAGCTATCACATTAAAAATCAACGCTTCCACGATCCGGACTATCATAATTTTGTCAAACCTTAGTTCCCGTTCAAGCATGACCGAAGGGATTGATTTTAATGACGATAAGACAAAACTGGCCAAAAGAGCCAAAAGCAACCAATATTCCGATGTTCCTAAGCTATAATAGTTTTTAATAAATGGTGACAAAATTATTGTAGAAGTCACCAAAATTAAAACCAATACTTGTTGAATCGTGAAAGTGGTTCTTAAATCATTAATTGTGGGTGTTTCTTTTTTTTGAATAAGAGAAGCTGCCAGCCCGATATCAGAAAAATATCCCAAAATAACGATAATACTAACAACTAGACCATATAACCCGAATTCTTTTGGACCCAAAAATGTGGTCAGTAACAACACCCCAATTCCCGAAATCAGAGTCAATATTACTCCTCCTCCAGTCAACGTCGCCATGCCCCTCACCGCCCTTGATTTAACTGTATCTAGATCATTCATGTTTTATTCTAACAAAATAAAATCCTATACCCAGCCAAGACAGTAAAGACAATATGTTTCCGGTTAATCTGATTGCAGTATCGGTAAATTTTACGGCTATTTGATGACGTCCTGCGGGTACATCAAAAATAAGTCGGCCGAGGCGGAGGGGGTCGGACAAGGGCTTGAGTTCAACCTGTTTTCCATCCACCCAGACTTTCCAGCCGGGAAAATAATAGGTTTGAATAATTAAAGTACCGGGTGTTTTTATATCTATTTCATATGTTTGCCTATTTGATTTTTTCTCGATGGTTTTATAGTCCCCCGTCGCCGTCAGAAATTCGATATTACCAGTCGGCCCACTTGCGGGTGGTCGGTAGGCCCAAGTCGGCAAATAGTCAAAGATGGCCGAAGTCAGCATCAGTTGCCAGTTTTTACCGGTAAAGCGGTTACTGTCCGTATAATCCGGCCACCATTCTCGCGGGTGAAAGAAATTAGCATTTAGTAACAGTAACAGGCACAGTAACAGAGGAACCAATTTTTTAGAAAATAATATAAAAGCTCCTGAAATAAATGATGCAAAGAAAATAACTAAAGTCAGAAAGCGCCAGGGGAATTGCAATATTTCAAGAGGTTTTATAAATTGCCAGATAGGAGTAGAGCGGGAATGTGATAAAAACAATGAAAGTAGAAAGTAGAAAGTAGAAAGTAGAATTAAACTTGTGAATTTTTTAAGATTTTTGGAAAATGGCAGAGCTACCAAGATTATGACTGGAATGATCCATTGTAAATAACCAATAGCGAAGCTCATGGTGTCGTCAGGCCCAAGTATTGATGATCCATATCCCCAATTGATATGTAGAAACATTTGTTTTAAATTCAGAAAGTGGGCTAGATAATTAAAATAACCTGAAGTCAATGTCCAGATAGAGACATATTGCTGTTCAAAGATTACCGGGAGGGTAAAAAAAGCTGCCAATCCCAGGGCCCAGAGGGCCGATATAAACAGATATTTAAACGATGAAACGGATCTAAACTTCCACCACCAGAAGAATATCCAGATCAGATATGTGGGAATAAAGATCATCAGCATCGGGTTGTGTGAGAGCATTAATGCCGCCACAGACAAAGATACCAATGGAATCCATTTGGATTTTGAGGTTTCCATTAATTTGTAGGTAGTCCAATATATGAGGGGAAACCAGACCAAGGCCCAGGATTCATTTACCGCCCCGCGGACATAGAAATCCACCGAATGATACGGCGCATATAGATAGAACATTGAAGACAAAGCTCCACCAAGGGGACCAAAAAACTCAGAAGCCAAAAGATACATCGTCACAACCGACGCCAAGAGAACTATTACCCCCAAGATTTTGACAATATCCACATAAAAAAATCCCATATAGTGAAATACTTGACCCAGATAATATGGCAGGGGTGGGTAAAAATTAAACAGTGGATAGCCATATGAATAGCCCATATCAGGCACCCAACGGCAGGGTATTTGTCCATCCTCAAAACATTTGGCCATCTGGAGCTGACGCATGGCTTGTAAGTCATCGTGCATTGGAAAATATCCCGGTTGCAACAGCCACGCGACTGCAGGTATTGTTAATATTGTTAATACTAAAAAAATCTTTTTCATTTTCTATTTACTTTAAAAAATAAGAGCTTGTCTTGAGTGCCATTAGGCTTGATAGCTTTTGGATAGCTCGCAAGCAATGTCAGATTATGTTTGGCATAATCGTCTATATGGAGACGGTCTGAGTTGACAACCAATACTACTTGGTTGTCCGCCAGGGAATTGGTGAGTTTATCTGATACACTATCTATCCAGACCCCCACGCCCACAATTCTCACATCGGGAACTTTATTTAAATAAAGCTCTAGTGCACTAAATGGTGTCCCAAAAAATCCTTCACTGCCTACCAACACTGGCCCATCTTTACTCATTTGAATTATTTGGCTCGAAATTTCCTTGATACCCTGACCGGCTGTCCATTCCTCCAGATACCCCGCCCGTTCATTTCTTGGTAATGGTACTGATTCTGGCTTAAATATAATTAAGCCATCAATAACTAATGCCGGAATTATTATCAGGGCTAAGAGAAGTTTATTAAATCTATTGATTAATAAAACCGCGAATGGAACGGTAAACAATAAATAACGGGCAGTAAAACCTTTGGCAATCGTTGCCTGAACCAAAACCGGTAAAATCCACCATAGAGCCATTATTTTGTTTTTCTTGATACCAAGTATTACCATCATTAATCCCACCGGTGTCAGCAAATACAAAAAGAAATTCCAGACATCAAATAAATGTGGCTTGAGAGGATCCAACGGATGCTTGATAATCTCAGAAAGTGACCAAACATAATCCAGATTTCTAATGGCTATCATATGAAATTCCGGACCCAAGCGTAATATGTTGTACATCCCAAATGCCAAAATCCAGACAGTTGTAATATAGCCTAAATTCTTCCACTTCCATTTGTACAAGAAAAAAATACTTGGCAACAATAAGAGTGAAAACATCGCCGGCGATTTGGTCAACCATGCCGCACCAAAAGCAAAGCCTGACAACATCGAGAAATCCCATCTGTGCTTTTCGACACTAATTATAAAAAACAAAAGTCCCCAAATAATAAACATTGTCAGCATTGAATCAACCATGGCCATTCGGGAAAATAAAACGCTATATGGAATAACGGCGTAAATTCCGGCGGCCACTAACCCCTGATTAATTTTTTTGGTCAATAAATATGTTAGTACTCCGACTCCCAATACGCTTATTATTCCCGTTAAACCCGACAGCACTCTTCCCGCAACCAAAGGATCTGAAAATATTTTCAGAAAGGGTATCACAGTCCACATATATAGGGGTTGCTTACCGTCAGATAATGGTAAAAAACGCAAAGTAGATTCAGCTTTCATGACCTGAGCCCAGCGGACATAAATGGCTTCATCGGCAAATATCGGCCAACTGTTTAGATTTACAAAACGCAGTATCGCGGCAATAACTACAATCAATATTCCGATTGTTATGACTTTTAAATTAGGCTTCATAAAAACTCAAAGATTCAAAAACTCTAAAACTCAAAGCAAACATCAAAATAAATTAAAAAAAATAATTTATAAATTCCATTATACGTCGGCTTTCTTAATAATGCTGGTAAAAATGTACGTAAGCTCTTTAGATTCTTGTAATAAGGCATCAAATTCCGAATCTGTGAAATCGGCTGCTTCTTTTAAGCCGGCTATCCAGATCGAGTATTCACGGAGTTCTTTGCGTGAAGTCTTTAGTGATTTTACAAAGTCTTTCTTACTCATTCCCTCACTAGCTTCACAGTAATTGGCACCTGCTGACCCTGAACAAGCTACAATCTGAGGGATTATCCGAGAGGTGATCGGGGTAATACTAACTTTTTTACAAAGCCTTATTGTCCTGATATGAAAACTTTTTAACCTTTCTTCTAAATCGTATATTTTATTTTCCATAAAGATCTTTGAGTTTTTGATTTTTAGAGTTATTGAGTTCCTTCATATTCTTTGAGTTTTTGATTTTTCGAGTTTTTGAGTTTTTAAGAATGTATTTGGCGAATCCGCCAGAGATCTCTAAACATATTAATAATTCCTTCCCAAAATCGCACATGACTGCCGGGAACATCTGCCCAAGTTACGGGCAATTCAACTATTTTTAATCCAGATTTTTCTGCTAAATATAAAATCTCCACATCAAACATAAACCTGTCTATTTTTGCCTGTGAAAATAATTTTTGGGCGATGTCGCCTTTAAAAATTTTGAATCCGCATTGAGTATCTTTAAACCGTCTTAATCCCACCATAAAAAACTTTATTTGGTCAAAAACAAAAGATGCCAGGCGTCTAAATAAAGGCGCATTTTTTTTGACATTGTCCCCACTACCCCTTGAACCAATAACTATGTCATTATTCCCAAGAACTTTTATAATTTTAGGAATTTCTGTCAGGGGTGTGGATAGGTCTGCATCCATAAATAATATTAATTTCCCCTTTGCAACTGCTACTCCGGTCCGGATCGCATATCCCTTACCACGGTTTGGAGTGTAAGAAATTAGTTTTACTATTTTTTCTCTACGAATAATTTCTGCAGTCATATCATTACTGCCGTCATCGACAACGATTAACTCAAAAGAAGGATAATTTTTATTTAAATACTTAAGAATAGATTTTAGATGAGGTCCAAAACGCTTGGCTTCATTGTAGACCGGAATTATTACAGACAAATCAGGGGTCATTGGACAATTTTAGCACGAGTCTGAACAACAAACTGCCCTATTGAACATTTTTTCATTAGGAAAAAGAAATTTTAAGCTTGGAGTCGAAGACGGCGGCAATTTTCTTGAGTAAATTGATGGATGGATTAGCAGACATGCCCTCGATGCGGGAAATTACAGCTTGGGTTGTCTTGGCTTTTTTGGCCAACGCCCTTTGACTCATTCTTCTCGCCAATCTTTTTTCTATCAAAGCTTTTGATACCAAATATTCAACTTCGGACTTTTCCCAAGCTTTGCGAAAAGATGGATTTTTAAGTCTGTATTTTAGATCGTCCTCAAATGTATATATCTTCCTACTCATAATGATGATTATATCTTATAAGATATCAGTTGTCAATCCACTCCTTATATCTCTTCATCGAAATACTAATTTCGGATAATGGAGTTTTTTGACTTTTTTTGAAAAAACCATGTAAAAGCAAAACTTCTTGACCAATCATTACTGTGTAAATTACTCTAATATTATCTCTACCCAAAATCTTTATCTCCCAAAAGGGAAACCCTTCTAGTTTTTTTAAATGGGGTACAACCGATAATAAGCCATATTGATTAATATTGCTAATAATTCTAAGCAACTTTGACTGTTGTTTTTTGTTACATTCATCCAAAAAATCTCGAACAGGGTTTTTACCGTCTTTTGATGTATAGTATGTAACTTTCCAACTTGTAGTCATAGTTTATATGCATTAGTTATTGATCGCCAACGGACAGTCAGAAGTCCTTTGATCCCAGAAATCATATCGTAGAAAAAGCGAACCCGCCGGGTTTCCTGATGGTGCCAAATCACCGGTACTTCACATATTTTGTATCCCCATTTCCGCCCCAAGTACAGTAGTTCTACATCAAATCCTGAATCGACTGCCGGACCGTCTATGATTACTATTGGACGTAATTTTCGCATCATTGTAAATATTTTTTTGGCCGGTGCTGATTTTATTGCTTTGAATCCACACTGTGTATCCGAATATGGCAATCTCAATACGATGGTTCTTAATATAATATTTCCGTATGCCAAAATATATCTAAAAAGAGGTGCTCCCTTTCTGTTTGACCTTGAAGCAATCGCAATATCAAACCCATTATTGATTTTTTCTAAAAGTTTTGGCAACTCGAATATTGGTGTTGCCTGATCCAAATCCGTAAACAATATGACCTCGCCCTCGGCTGCCAGAGCCCCAGTTAAGACCCCTGAAGCTTTTCCTTGGTGGGTGTTGTCTATAATTTTGATATTTGGTTTACGGGATGAAAACTGATGCAGTAGATTTGATGTGTCATCGGAAGAACCGTCATTGACAAAAATCATCTCCCACGAGTATTTTTGATTTGCTAGATAGTCACACATTTGAGACAGACAACCCCGTCCAATGTTTTCTGATTCATTGTATGCTGGAATTATAATTGATAGATATGGTTTCATGTCATTTGGTAAATCCAAACATGGATTCGGTTAAATTTTGATCAGGTAAATCGCAACTTTTGGCGATACCTTCTTTAGTATACTCCGGATAGTCGGGAAAAATGAGTCCCAACGCTCCAAAAGTTTTGTCTAGCCTGTTTACATAACTATGGGGAAAGACAATGGTGTAAACAGGAGCCAGGGTATCGGGCCGCATAGCTTTTAACCTAAAAAACCAAAACCAATATCTATACCCAAAATTATTTCCGGGGCTCGTGATATAAGAAACCGCTACGCAAGGATAATTATGCCTTGCAGCATCTTCTTTGATATAACTGACCAATGCTTTCCTTTCGATATATCCCGCGTGATTAGTATCAAAAATAAACATCCGATAAAGATTTATCCCCAGAAAGATTGTTAAAATTAACGCTATTAATATTTTGGGCAATTTTTGTAAACCAATAGATGCGGCGATTATCCAAACGATAGTTATGCCATTCAAATAATATTCTGACAATGGCAAAGGGTGGAAAGAGAAAAAAACTATATATAAACCAACCCAAGATAAAATAAGCCATCTCTTATTTGAAAATAAAATAATAAGCGAAATTAAAACTAGAGGCAAAAACCAAGCGGGTCTAGCAAGATTATCCGGAACAAAGACTCTATTGGCATTGCGGATAACATAAGTAATCGTTTGATTGATTTTATTTGTTTTCCCCCCAACCGTAGTCACCGTCGCAATCAAAGATTTTGTTTGTACAAATCCATGGCGGGTTTCAAATACTAGAAGCGGCAGGTTAAGAAATAAAGCTAAAAGCAAAGGTAATACTATCTCACGAGGAGAATAAGTTTTGATATTTTTAAGAATTGCTAAAAGTAATAGTGGCGCTCCCAAGATTAGAGCCAGATTGAAATGCCAAATCAAACTTATCAAAATTACTGCTACATAAAGCCACTTCTTTTCTCCATTCCACAGTTTGACAAGCGTATGGTAAAACCAGATAGACCACAGAAAAACCGGAACAGTGGGCACAATCTCACGCTCGGTATTGGCAACGAGCCATGAGACGGCATAGATTAGAGATCCATATGTTCCCAACACATACCAAGCGCTGGCTATCCCCAGCAAGCTCACGCCAACAGACAGCCAAATGGTACCAACCGGATCCATCCCCGAAAGCCAAAAGAAAGGTATTTGAAGATAATAATACAAAGCTCCAATAAAAATACCCGAAGAAGAAGTCAGCTGTCCTATTAACCGGAAATGGTGATCAACCACTATATCTTTTACAACCCAGGCTGCCAAGTCTGCATCGTGGGTATAATTAAAGCGGTACTTAAAGTCATAAGTACGCACAAAAAATCCCAAAATCAAACAAATTATCAAAAATAATTTATTTTTCATAAACCAAGCCTTTCTCTCTGTTGCACAACAATTGCTCCAAATGACTTTTCAAAAACTATTTTACCTATGCCGTCTTGACGGTCTTGCCATTTTTTAAATAATTGGGGGTGTCCCGGATCTACTTCATATAAAGTGTATAAATTTTTAATTCTGGCCTGTGTGGGAAGAGTCTTATATTTGGTTTCTCCACGCCATTTAAACAAATAGTCATAAGTGTAAGGGATCATCGGGGGGACATACGCATCCACATTGAACGGTAAATCTTTTGTGTCTTTGTATATCCAGTCCACTACTCTCAAAGATGATCCTAAGTTTACCAGTTTTGATTCTTTGTCCTGCGCCAAATAATTATAAATAGGCAATAAATTTGCCATTAAAAAGACTAATATAAATATGATCCCGATCATTTTTTTTCCAATGACGGCTCCTACCAATAAAAAAAATAGCGGGTAAATTCCGGTAAAATAATAGTCCCAGACATATCCATGATTCCCGGTATACAAAAGTAACAAAACCATCGGAGTAAACAACCAAATAAGTATAAATTTAAATGTTGAGTTTTGAATTAACTTTGGCCATTTTTTAGTGATTCCCACTAGTACGAAAATAAACATCGCTATTCTTCCGGGAATTCCTGCCGGAGACAGTTGGCGGGTAAAAGCGTTGAAATAAAATAAGAGTCTTTCAGGAATAATTTCCAGCGGTGACTGAATAAAACTTTTTTCAGAAATTAAAAATTTATAAAAAGCAGAGAACAAAATATTTTGATGACGGAAATTAAACCAGAGTTGCGGTACAAGTGTAACTCCAAACATCAAAAGCCCCAGAAAGACATTTTTTACCTTTAAATTTATAGATTTCCTAAAAACCCACAGAGTTATTAGTAGCGATGGTATAAAAAATACCGCCGAGGCAGCTTCCAGTTGCAGACTTAAGCCAATTAATAGACAAACAACCGGAAACCATTTTGCCTGGCCAGCAATTAATTTGGCCACAAACCAAAAAGTCAAAACTGCAAAAAAGGGCAGTGGAGTGGGATTAGCTAACCATCTATTACCCAAAACATAATGATAAGAAAACCCCGCCAAAATTACTGCAAACAGACCAACCAACTTTGAAAAATATTTTTCTCCCAGTTTGTATAATAACCACAATGACCCTAAATTTAAAATGGCCATAAACCGGATTGGGAAGACCGGATCGCCTTTTCCCAACCAATACGCAGGCGCCAATAGATAATAATAAAATGGTCCCAAAAATATGCCTTCGACTCCGGTGGTAGGTCCAATTAAGAACAACTTACCATTGTGCAGCAGGTTCCAGATCACCAACGCATCTCTGCCTTGGTCAAAGTAAAATCCCACCAAATCCGGCCGAAGCCATCTGACTAAAAAAGCCAGTCCGAGAATTAAAAATAAAATTTTACTTTTCATAATGTCCGAGTTTATAAACTTTTACTCCCCAGGGCATGGTCCAAACATCCAGTATTTTAACCCAACCAAAACCGGCAATTTCCCAAAGTGGATTCCCGACTGGTTTACAATCCGGGTCTTCACAAATTACAAAAAGTTGATTTGTATTTTGCTCCAGCAACGTCTTATACTCAGCGTTCTTTAGACTTAGGGCATAGCGATAACTCATGTCATAATTTCCTTTAGATAATAAGGCCAAGTTGAATGGCTGGCTATTGGCTTTTTCTGTTATAAAATCGGCGGTACTTTGAGTATGTTTCCATTGGTTATTGGGCGGAAAGCGCAGTGGGTTTGACCACAAATTAATAATAATCAAAAACAATACAATTCCAAATGACAAATATTTATTTAGTTTTGATAAAATGTAACCTAATAATAAAAATATGGCCGGGAAAAGAAATCCGAAATAATGATCATAAATATGTTGCTTGTAAAGCCCCAAACCCACTAATCCCGTAACCAACCACAAAGTTATTAACCAATAATCTTTTTGGGTTTTGGTTTTTATAACCCAACCAAGTCCTACGAGTATTAATATCGACGTAGCCATTGAATAAATGTTATTTTTAGCAACTACCAGACTGGAAATAATCATTTCCCAAATTGACCAAAGATTGGGAATAGCTTTGTAGACTTTGAGATTAACCGTTTCTTGACGCTTAGTAAAAAATACCAAAATGTTTTTGAAATTCATAAAATTGTGACGGAGGTCAAAAAACAACAGAGGTGACATTAATATCATAAATATGAAGATAGAAGTTAGGAGATGGAAGTTGGTCTTTGAATTCTTGAAATTTCGAAATGCTAGAAAAGTAAATATTAGAATTACAGGAAAAAGTAATAAACCAAGATAGTGCGAATTTAGGACAAAGGCAAAAGAAATGGCTGAAATTATTAGCCACCTCCAGTAACCAAATTTCCAGACTTTCCAAATCCCATACATACAAAGTAGGGCGAAAAACGGCATAATATTAGGATTCCATGATGACCGGGAATAGATAATAATCGTGGGAGCTAGAGAATAGAGAATAGATATTAGAAGTGCAGAAACCCTGCCAAACAACTGCCTTCCCCACCACCAGAGTAAACCCACTGTGGCTACACCCAGTAAAGCAATAGCAACCGCAGGACCTGCCGGAGAAAGTCCAAACAGTGCTAATGATGGAATCATCATGTAGTAATACAAAGGACCTAAATACATATTACCAATAGAAGTTCCCGGACCAAGGAGTGTAAACTTCTGGCCAATTACCATATCACGGACTATGGAAGCGTCCCGCCCTTCGTCTCCCAAAAATGTCATATATTGATCGATTTTGTAAATCCGTGTAAATCCGGCAATCATAAGTATTAGGGCAATCAGTATCACCTCCCAACGAAATACCGCTAATCCCCTCTCAACCATCAATTCATTTTTCAGCTGCCACCAAAAAATAAAAAGTTCTTTTATGGCTTTGATTATAACCTTAGAATTTCCTCCAGTAGATTGACCTGAAGTTCTAGGTAAATGAGTCACCGGAATTTCTACTATTTTCAAACCCCTAGCACGGGCGCCAGCATAAAGCTGAGTATCTATCATAGCCCCATCAGAGCTTAAATTTATTTTTTGTAAAATATCTTTTTTGAATACTTTAAAGCCACAATCTATGTCCGTAGCTAAATATCCAAAGAGTGCTCTCACGAGCGTATTCCAACCCCACCTGAGAAATTTTCTGTAAACCGAACCTTCTTGTGATCTCACCCCACTAACAATGTCCGCGTTGTTCTTTTCCAGTAGGGCTAATAATAATTTCACTTGACTAAAATCAAATTGGTTATCGGAATGTGCCATGACAATCAGATCTTTTTTGGCAACTGCAAATCCCGCCTTGAGTGAACCACCATAACCTCTATTTGGAAAATGTTCTACTAAATGCAAGTTTTTAATTTTCTTTGATAATCCTTTTACTATTTCGCCAGTCTTATCTTTTGACCCGTCGTTTACGACGATTATTTCATAATCAAAGTCGGACTTTCGGAAATACTTATCCAGGCTGTCCAGGCACTTGGCAATATTACCTTCCTCGTTGTACGCAGGTACGACAACCGTTAGACTGGGTTTCATGATATGATTTTAGCATGCGGATAGACAAAAATTGGCTGATTATCATCTTAGCTGTATTAATCTCAACCGTCGCCGTATGGCGGGCGGTAGGACTCAAAACAATTTATCAAAATTTTGATGGCCCTTATTATCTGGCGGTAGCCAGAAGTTGGTACGACCAGGCGACTCTTGGCAAATACTTTTCTTTTCCGGTTCCTCTTGAATATTATCCCGCTCATTTTCCTTTATATCCTTTTGCGATTAGGCTAATTTCATGGCTACCTTTTCTTAATCCTCTCAGGGCCATGCTAATAATCAACCTTCTGGCTACCATCGCCACCTCCATTGTACTTTTTGAAATTCTTAAAACCAAAAAAATACCTCGGGCGCTGTTTCTTTCCATTTCATTTCTGTTTTTATGGCCGAGAATGTGGGCTGTCCGCAGTATCGGTAGTCCGGAGACTCTATTCATTCTCTGGATACTTTTGTCATTAAAATATTTTGACCTAAAAAAATATTGGTTGGCCGGAATATTCGGGTCACTAGCAGTACTCACCAAAAGCCCGGGGATATTGTTGTTGCCTACATATTTAATAGCAGCAAAGTTTGACAAAAAAATCTGGCCAACTCTTTTGATACCAATATCACTTCTGTTACTGTTTACTTTTTTCAAAATTCAAACCGGGGATTTTTGGGCCTACTTTCATTCTGGTGATAATATTCATTTACAAGCAACGCCATTCAAAATATTTGACAGTAATCAGCCCTGGGTAGGGTCATTTTGGCTTGAAGATATTCTCTGGATATATCTCATTGGCGGACTGGGTGTCTATTACGCCTGGAAAAAAGACAGACTCTGGGGTATTTTTGGATTAGTATATTATACGGTTATCATATTTGTCTCGCACCGCGACATTAGCCGTTACTCACTACCCCTGATTCCAATCATTTTATTCGGGTTATCAGATTTATTTAAACGAAAAGAAATAAGAATCGCTTTGATTTTGCTAATCATACCTTTATACTTTTATACCTTAAACTTTTTAACCCACAACACCTTAACTATCTCTGACTGGGCACCTTTTCTCTCCAAATAACTCTGGTGTACATGAAATAATTGTATGGCAAAATCACAAATCCTATTATTAATGGTAATGCCAATTGACGGGGAATATTTAAATAAGTCACACTCAAATACCCCAATATACTTTGAATAATTAAACCGCCCGATGAAGTAAGATTAAACTGCAAAAATTTAAATATCAATTTATTTATTCCTGTAATTTTTTCGGATCTAAAAGTCCATAAATTATTTAGGGTAAAATTACTAATAATTGCCAATTCGGTAGAAACAACCCAGGCAAACAGTTCTCCAAAAGGTGAAAGAATTGCCAAAAAAGTAGCGTTAATTAAATAGCCAACAAAACCAGTTACACCAAACCTGAATATTTTTTGCTGAAGAAAAAATATCACCCGCAGGGTTTCAAACATTTCATTTTTTATAATCTTTGATTCTCCTGAAATCCGGTTGCCAAAAACAAACGGTATTTCTTTTACTCTAGCCCCTTTTTGGACCATATAAAACAGTAGATGGATTTTGTAAGCGAAGCTATGAGACAACAATTTGTCAAAATCAAATTCATCCATAAAGCCTTTGACACGGGAGAGCTTGAATCCCCCTGTTACATCATGAATATTGGGTAATATTAGCAATATTCTGGCAATTAAATTACCAACAATGCTCAAAAACTTGCGTTCAAAACTCCACTCCCTGGGAATTGACCCACCTTTGATATACCGCGATCCCAAGATATAATCGTACTTATCGGTTTCGTTTACGAGTGAAGCTATACTTTCGGGAGGATGCTGAAAATCGGCATCAAATTCCATCAGCCATTCAGCTTTAAGTTCTTTCATAGCATATTGCATTCCCTGGGCATAAGCCGTGCCTAAACCTTCCTTCTTGGTTTCCTCTAGCAAGTGTAGCCAATTGTATTTCTTTTGATACTTTTTTATAATTATTGACGTACCATCCGGACTGTTTCCGTCCACATATAAAAGAAATATCTTGTGATCTTTGATTTTTGAAAACACCCCTGCCAAAGTTTCTATCATTTCTGAAGTATTATCTTTTTCATTGTATGACGGGATAATTACTACCACTTTCATAGAGATATTTTACTCTTTTCCAGTCTAATTTTGAAACTGAGACTAATATATTCCCAAACATCGTGCAGATATATCCTAAGATATTTTGGATTAAAACTAACCTTAGATTCCCCTTTGGTTCTAAATTTATAAGTAATCGGTAGCTCATAAACCCGGTTAGTCTTTTGAGTCATTTTGAAAAGCCAATAACAAAAAAATCCAAACCCTCTCGGAAAATTGGTAAAATCCATATTGTCTAATATACCTTTTACTCTAACCACTCTAAATTCACCATTGTGGTCGTGGATCTGAGTCACCCCAGCCACCCAAGTAGCAAATACAGTATTGGCTACCCAGTGATTTATTCTTCTAATAAAAGTCCAGCCCTGGGTGTTGCCTTCTCTCACATGTCGTGAGCCCACAATTACATCGTAACCTTCTTCAATTTTTCGCAAGGACGGAGTAATGTAATTGGGGTCAAAGGCAAAATCTGCTTCGTTGGGAATAACTATGCCCGCCTTTAGTTTTTTAATAGCATAATTTAAACCACGGATCATAGCTTCTCCAAGGCCTTTCTTGTCTCCACTCAATAAATAGACTCTTTCGTCTTTCTCCATGAACTCTTGGACAATTGTTCCTGTACCATCAGGAGATTTGTCGTCTACTACCAGAGTTAAAAATTTATATTTTTTATTGCGCAGCCCGACCTTTTTTAAAGCGGTGAGCATCTCCTTAATGTTTTCTGCTTCGTTGTAAGTTGTTATAATATTGACTACGACCATGATAATCGATATTCTAACACTTTTTCCACCCATGTTTGAGGGCATTTTTGATTATTCCATAGTTAAAAGAGCTCAGGATCAAGATGATTTAAGACTTAAGATTTATGATTTAAGGGATTGGGCTACAAATAAATATAAATCTGTGGATGATAAACCGTATGGTGGAGGACCTGGTATGCTAATGCGAATTGATATTATCGACCGCGCAATTACAAATATCAAATCACAAATGACAAATCAAATTCAAAAATTAAAAGTAATATTATTAGACGCGGGGGGTGAGAAGTTTACTCAAAAAAAAGCGGTGGAATTATCTAAAGAAGAGCATTTGATAATTATTTGTGGTCATTACGAAGGAGTTGATCATCGGGTACATGAACATTTGGCTGATGAAATAATATCTGTGGGAGATTATGTCCTTTCCGGCGGTGAAATCCCAGCCATGATCCTTGTGGATTCCATTACTCGCTTGCTTCCAGGATCTCTTGGAAATCCAGACTCTCTCAGCGAGGAATCGTTCAATCCTTCAATTTCAAATGCCAAATCAGAATATGCACAATATACAAGACCAGAAACATATAAAAATTGGAAAGTTCCTGAAATTCTCCTCTCCGGCGATCATGCCAAAATTAAGAAGTGGCGATCCCTTGCTCAATAAGCTTGTCTACAACTTGCTACCAAGGACTAAATCAGTCATTTTTGTTTAGTTTTTTCTGGTCTGCCGGATCGATTAAAGGACGGCCTTCTTTGAGTGGTTTCCACCACCATTCATTATTTTTATACCATTCTACTGTTTTTGGTAACCATTCCTCAAAAGTAAACTGGGGTTCCCAACCTAAAACTTTTTTGATTTTGGATGAATCAATGGCATATCTGGAGTCATGCCCCAAACGATGCTCAATTGGTTCAATCCACGATTCATCCTTGCCCAAAATTTTGAGTAATTCCATCGTTACTTGTAAATTGGTTCTTTCGGAATTTCCACCTACACAAAAAGTTTGGCCAATGATATTTGGATCTTTCAACGCCGCATGAATAATCATATCAATCGCCCCGGCATGGTCTAGAACATGAATCCAATCACGGACGTTTTCCCCTTTCCCCATTAGAGGAACTTTTTGACCGGTTAAAAGATTGGTGATAAATCTGGGAATGAGTTTTTCCGTGTCTTGATAAGGACCGTAATTATTTGAAGCATTGGTAATGGTAACCGGTAAACCATAGGTTTCATGCCAGGCTCGAACTAAATGGTCAGATGCGGCTTTTGTAGCGGAATACGGACTGTGGGGATTGTATCGGGATTCTTCGGTGAACTTTTCTTCTGGCTTGTCTATAGGTAGTGCTCCAAATACTTCATCAGTAGAAATATGATGGAAAAGTTTGATACCGTTTTTTAAAGCTGCTTGCAAAAGAACTTTTGTTCCAACAACATTTGTTTGAATAAAAGCATCAGGACCCATGACACTTCGGTCAACATGAGTTTCAGCCGCAAAATGGACAACCACGTCAATCCCCAACATGGCCTGTGCCACAATTTTGGGGTCGCAAATATCACCCTGAACAAATTCAATATCTAGTCCGGATAGATTTTCCTTATGCCCTGCATATGTTAATTTGTCGAGAACTCTAAGATGGTCGCCCGGATATTTTTCTCTCCAATACCGAACAAAATTGGTGCCAATAAACCCCGCTCCGCCAGTAATCAATTCTTTCATACTTTAATTCCTTTTTTTCTGGCCCAATATAAATTGGATTTAAGTAAACTTTCAAAAGTTCCGGCGTCATTCCAAAATCCTTTCAATTCTTCCCATTTTAATTTTCCTTTTTCTAAATAAATATTGTTTAAGTCGGTAATTTCCAATTCACCTCTGGCTGAAGGCTTTAAAGTTCTGATGTATTCAAAACAGTGGGCGTCGTAGATGTACACGCCGACCACAGCAAAATCGCTCTTAGGATTTTTTGGCTTTTCTTCGATCTTTGTTATCGTTTTTCCATCTTTGGAAAACACCGGAACTCCAAAGCGTTCCGGGTCGGGAACTTTTTTAACAAAGATTGTTGCTCCATCTTTAAATTTTTTGACTGCTGGAGTAATGTCTGCATCCGTTGTGTTATCTCCTAATATAGCTACAATGGGTTCGCTGTCTGCGAAATCTTCGGCTATGGCTAAGGCTTGGGAAATTCCTCCAGCTCCTTCTTGAAACCCATACTCCAAATGACGTATTCCGTATTCTTTGCCATTTTTGAGAACTCCAATAAAGTGTCCGGCTTTGTCCCCACTGGCAATAATCATAATATCTTTAATCCCTGTTTTAAGCAGAGTTTGAATTGGATAAAAAACCATGGGCTGGTCAAAAACAGGCAAAAGGTGCTTATTGGTAGCAAATGTCAGAGGATAAAGGCGGATGCCATTTCCGCCTGCAAGAATTACTCCCTTCATAACTGTTGTTTATTCTAACACAAAATCCCTGATTTTTTGATAGGTCACGGAGTCGCGGTGGAAGAGGTTTTCATAAAGCGTGATTTTATTGACCTGAAATTCGTCTATATTTAATTCCAAATCCAAACCGGATATTTTGTTTAGGATTTGTTTGGTCGTCTCGTGATCGGTCTTTTTGAGGGTGGCGACAGTCAAATATGGAAAATAGCGCTTGGGCTGGGCAGCAACCTCGTCTAAATTCTTGGCTAATTCTTTTTGCAATTGGCTTAAAATATCCACTTGGCCTGCAAGACTTACGTATATTTGGGACTCCTCATGCTTTTTGTAGAGCGTTTCTAAATATTGGGGTTTAAGTGTAAATGGCTGATATTTTTCGACTATTGTCTTTATTGTTATGCCTACAGCATTGATATCCTGATGGAGTAACCTACCCAAGTAATTTAACGGGATATGCAAATCCTGGTCAGGAATCCAATCTAAATGTTTATTAAAAGCCGATAATTTGGCATGTAAATCGTCAAGTTTTAGATCTATCCCTATTCCCAAAAATATGCGTTTGGTCAAGCTAAATACAGTAATGTTGCAAAAATTAACAAGGCAAACATTGCGATAAGAATATATTCTACTACAATTTTGGGATGTAGGTCTCCGCGATGAGCATGGTGGACGATTCCCCAGACTACATACGAAATGGAAAGGCTAATCATAATAGCCATCCGCATGGCTGGGTAATACGAAAATAGATAAATACCCCACAAGCCTACGGCCAACAAACAAAGCAAAACAAAATAATGTGTAGGGTGACGCATATTACAAAATTACTCCTTTACTAATTATAGCCACTGCAATTAATAATGCTGTCAAAAAAGCCAAGTGAGCCAAGCTCTTGCTGGTCCAACGGTGAATTTTCCGATGAGAGATCCAAACCACATCTATTACCAAGATCACCGAAAATACGATCAATAAAGTTATTGACAATGATTTGGCTATATCAAAACGGTTGAGAACCGGATTCCAGTTACGCGTGGCTGAGGGTCCGGCTTCGTCGGCGGCTTTGACCGACAATATTGATCCTGTGGCATTTAATTTTGTTCCAAAAAATTGCACTACCAACGTGGTCTCTCGTCCCCCTAACTTTCCGTCGATGACAGCCACCCCAATATCCTGATACCGGGACGATAATAAATTTTCCCTGTGGGTGGGTGAATTCATCCAAGCCTTGACCACTGAATCCGGATCAGCAAAATCACGGGCCAGATTTTCACCTGCATATTTATATGCATATCCGCTATTGCTGACAAAATACCAGGGCTGGGTACCCACGGGAGAGACGTGGGCCCAATAATCACGGGCGACCATGTCTGCAGCTTTCTGAGCAGCCGCGGCGGAAAGATTGAAATCCAAACGGACTTCGGAAAGCCCCTGAGACTTGCGTTCGAGATTGGTCAGGCGGACAATTTCCTCGGGAGCAATATCAGAAGCATAGCCCAATATTTGTGGATAGTTCATAGTTATTTGGTTCATGGTTAATTGGAGGAGAGTATAAAGACCTATAACAACAGAGATACCCATAGGATGAAGAACCCGGGCCCGCTGGTTGTTTGACTCGTGTGGAAGAAACAAGTGGTGCAGGAACCTGAACATAAACTAATTATATCTCTATTTCCTACGAATAATCCACCACCAGATCCCCAGACCAAAAACTGACGTAAGAGTAATGATTGACCACCATGGCCATTCATTTTGGGTTTCTATTTTAGTCCCGGTCATTTCTGGTATTGGGGTTGGGAAAATTTCCGCACTTTGAGTGGCTTCACCCAAAATTTCTTCAACGGGAATAAATTGGGTTGTAAATAAAGTGGTAGGTGAAGAAAATGGCGGAGTAAATATAGTGGAAATACTGGCAACTGCTCCATTGCTCTCATTTCCTCCTCCATCACCGGCAACCGTAAAGGTTTTGTTCCCACCTTGTTCACTGACAACTACTGGTGTTCCAGCCGAAACAGCGCGGAAGTAATATGAAGTATTGTCAGCAAGTCCTCCAATAACTATCGAGTGAGATGTGCCATAATCCGGAGCCAGATGTTCAGTACTGGTACTAAAGGCATATTCATCAACCGAAGAACGGGAATGTGTGTCGTACACGACATGGCCATCTGTTGGTCTATCGGTAGTCCAATCCACTTGAATTCTATTGGTATCAACGGTGAAATGGGTAAAACTGGTAATTACCGCTGCTACATAAAAATTTCTATCTGCAGTAAACGAATTCCCAGCCTTGTCTGTAATTATAATTCTCCCAGAGTATCCATCCAATGACAAACCAACGGTATTCCAGTCGGTAGAAAATGGTGAAACATTATCGGTGGCTATATCATGAAAAGTATCAACACCATTATTTTGCTTATATTGAAATTTTACAGAAGAAATTCCAGATAAGTTATCAGTGGCATCAGCTTGCAATGTTTCAGTACCGGATATTGTCCAATTGACAACGGGTGATGTCCAAGTTCCGGACGGGTTGGTATGATCAAATATAGTAGTACTATCAGCAGATATTGGAGCCAATTCAATATTTCCGGCGTCGTCGGTAGCTATTGAATAAAATTCGTAAGTCGCATCAATATCTAATGGATCAAAGTTAAATGAACTACCGTAATTGGTCCAAACCCCACTATTTTTACGATACCACAAAGAAGTGCTAACCACCCCTGACAAATTATCAGATGAAGAAAGTGTCACTGATATCGTCCCGGAATTGTCATAAGTGGGTGAGGTGACTGAGGATGTGGGTTTTGTTTTATCAAGCTTGATTGCGTTGGATGTGACTTGAGTTGTATTACAATTACCGGCAGTATCACAGATATTTGGAGTAATAGAACACGTCTGAGATGTGCCTTCGGCATTAATGACACAGCTGGCAGATCCAGAATCTGTATAAGTAAAGGTCGAGGTTTGATTAGAAGTATACCAACCCGTTCCAAACGTTGTCTTTGAGATTGATGTTGGTGCTACTGTATCCCAAGTCAGCTGAAAAGTATCTGAATTGGTGTTGCCTGAAGTGTCGGTGACTTTCAAAGTCAATGTATATGTTCCATCTGTACTAGCTGAAACAATTGGATCTTCGATAGCTGGATTACTGAAAGTAACTTCAATGGATCCTGACCACAAAAAAGATTTAATTCCGTAAGTATCCGATGCGGTCGCATCTTGGGTAAAACTAGATTTCTTTATCTTATCTGTACCTGCGTTTACAGATGGGTTTGTGTTATCAAAAACAACCAGGCCTAGAGTATTATCATCAAGTTTGTCGTAAATTCTGGTGTTAATAGTGTTTCCATCCAATGTTCCCCAATCGTTCCCTGTCGCAGTTTGATTATTTGAAGTGTTATTAAATATGTCATACAAACTATTTGACCCAAAGGTATTTCCAGATAGTGTGATACCGGATGTTGCACCTGCCAAATCCACTCCATTGGAATTTCCGGTGATTTCATTATTGGTAATTTGAATATTTGAAGAATCATTAATGTATATGCCACTGGGTGAGTAATTATTATTTATAATTTTCGAATTCTGGATTTTGAAATCGCTAGCGGTTATTCCATCCAGGGAAATGCCATCTCCATTGCCATCGGCAATGACATTATCTATTAATCCACTGGTAATTGTCCCAAAACTCAAAAAATCAATTCCCCGGCCCGTAGTATAGCCTTTCACCGTTAAATTTTTGATGGTCACATTGTCTGCTGCAATGACAAACCCTGATCCGAAAGAGTTTGTTACAATCGTCCCATCCCGGCTTTGGCCTAAAATAATAAGTCCGGGAAGAGTGTCCGGCACATCTACTGATTCGGTATAAGTCCCATCAGGGATATTTATGGTATCTCCCGGAGAAGCGGCATTTATTTCATCCTGAATATTATATGCGCGGGCAACACCAATACTAAATACAAAAAAGAGTCCTAATAGCCCACAAAATATCTGCCGTCTGTCCATGGTGGGGCATTTTACTTTAATTATTCAAAGTTTGCAAGCTAATCTGGGAAAGAGTCGTAAGTATTTCCTTATTGGGTGTTTCAAACCCCGGCATCCAGTCTACCGGCTCAATGTAATTGATATCGCGGTGAAAATCCAGTTGTCCCCGAAAAAGCTTATCGTTGAATTCGCCTTCACCATAATATTCATGGGCGCGATTTAAGACCTCTTGTAAAGAATGCTGTTTGAAAACAAAGTATAAATCTACATAATCTTTCCACTTGGCCCGGCGGCCTAGGGCAAAAGCTTTCATGGCAGCAATTGATAAATCATCCGGCATACTAATAATATCTTCTAATTTTTCGTTGTGAATAACCGGATATTCATATTGATAAAATGTCATTTTTATCTGATCCGCCATAAGTGTAAGTTGGTTTGCTTCATCAATATGAATTTTGTCAATCTTGTGATTATTGCGGATTTTCCGCAAGATGGGTTGGGTTTCAAACGATTTAGTGGTAAATAAATCGAAATCAAGTGACCGGCGGTGTCCATACTGGAGAGCCAAAGCCGTGCCCCCAACCAGATAATAATCAGGCGAGAATCGTTTTAGAAGAGGAAGCATTGCAATTTGACTTTCGGTAAGAATGTTTTTATGCATAATGGTTAAAATAGTCCCGAAAATAATTACGGTAAATTGGCAGAAGATTATTTCTGGGCATTTTGTCCAGTTTTACAAAAGTTCGGGCCAGATTTTGTGTTCCCAATATTTCTTTTAATTTCAAAAACTCCTGCCAACTGCCATAGTTAAAAATTGCTTCTGCAATAGATTCAATTGGAAGCTCATCGTATGATTTGGTATGCCAGATAAGGGATGGGTTTTGACGAATCAGATTTCGGGCTGAATCAAGCTGTTGATTAGACATGCATAAATTATATCAAAACTTTCTCCAAAACATTACTCCCGATACCCCCAGTGTCAATAACCCTGCAACTATAAAGCCCCATTGATAATAAATATTTTTGTTTTGAGTGGATTTTGCCAAAACTTGCGAACTCGGAGTTGGAAATAAGATGGATGATTCAGTGGGTGAACTTGGAATGGCCAAAGGGACTGGGGTGGGCGTTGGACTCGGCTTCGGTGTAGGAGTGGGACTGGATTTTAATGTAGGCGTTGGCGTTGGTGTGGGAGTGGGAGTTGGTGTGGGAGAGGGCTTTGGAGTTGGGGTAGGGGTCGGAGTTGGAGTTGGGGTGGGAAGTGCGGCAATTAAAGCCACTGTCAAAGTATTTGAATCTCCCGATGAACTTTTGCTATTTCCCGAGAATCTTCTGAGTTTAAGCTCGTAATTTCCAGGGCCTTTGTATTCTGGGTCCTGTGTGGAGAATCGCATTTTTAACTGACCTGACCAACTACCAGAATCTGGCTGGAATGAATAAAAAGTGGACTGAATGTATTCAAGCTCTGGTTGAGAGACATAATCAACCCAAGTATCAACTTTGTTTAAAGTCTGACCGAAGTAGTTTTTTGCTGGCTCGCGAAGTGTGCCTTGTAAATAACATTTGCTCTCCGAGGAACAGCTACTTGTTGTGAGTCCTGATATTGAGGCGTTCAGAGATATTTCCAGATCTGAAACCAGTGGGTCGTAAATATTAAATTGTATTGCGGCTAAGGCAGGTATGGCAGCAAAAAGAAAAAGTAGTGCAACTAACCACCACTTCATTTGATTAAACATTTTTAATTTATGCTTTTTAATTCAACATTTTCTTTGTGATACTCGAATTTGATTATCCATTGATCAAAGAATCCGTCTTGACCCAAAATTCCATAAGCCAATTTTTCCATCTCATATGAAAATCCGATTTTAATATTTAATCCCACAGGTCTGAGAGAAGATTTTTTGTTGGGGAAGGGACAATTATCTTGGTCAACCGGAAACTTTCTATAACGAAAGTTCATTGCCATTTTTCTATAAAATATAAGCTCCGTAACTTTTTGGCGCACGTGTCAAAACAGGATGCTGTACACCGCTTTTTCGTGCCTTATCAAGTACGTTCCCCGCTTGGTTTCCTGAAACCACCACCTTCATAGAATTAGGGTCAAGGGCCAACCATTTATTAGAATATTTACCCAAACCCGATTGATCAAAAATCTTGATTTTCATATGTATATAATATCACATTTATTGCAAATGCAAATATAAAGACATTTTTCCATTTGAATGAAATATTCGAACATTGTTTCCAAAGGAATTTCCTTTATAAAAATACGCTACTCCATCGTCAATTGCTCTAATTGCTCTATCGTTAGTATCTACGATATCTAAGCCGTGATGAATGTTCCCAGTATAGACGTATGAATAAGGTGTATGGCCAAAACATTGGGTTATTCTTGGGTTGCTCATGGGCCAAGAGAACGATCCATTTCCAAACGCTTTATTGATACCAGATGTTTGTTTAACATCGTCACAAGACTGGTATTCAAAATAAACAACTTTTGACTGGAGCGCGTTGGCTGGAGAATCATATCTTGAAAAATACCAATCCGAATTTGTAAATAGTAGGTTAGACTCTTCTTCTCTGATGTTGTAGTAACCAAAATGAAGATGGGGACCAGTAGAAAAACCTGTGCTGCCCATAATTCCAACGACATCACCCCTTTTTACGACCTTTTTCTCACCTGTAAATCTTGAGGTTGCCAATGCTTCCAACTCTTGGCGAGCTTGCTTTAATTGCTTTTGATAAAGTGCCTCGTTGTTTTTAGTTTGTTTGAGAAGATTGTCGTACTCGGTTCTGATAGTGGCTAAGTTTTTCTTTTGGATATCCAACTTTTTTTTGGACTCTTCTATCAGAGTTTTTTGTTGGGCATAGTTGGTCTGGACTAGTTGGGTATCATACAAGAATTTCCTGTTGTTGGTCTGAACAATTTGTAAATATTTAATTTGAGATAACAAGGTGGAGACATTTCCGGATCCAAAAATAATTTGTAATGGATCAGACATCCCCTTTTTGTAGGTTTGAACGATTTGCTTTTCCAGAAGGGCCGAACGCTCCCTGAGTTTGTCCTCCAGTTGATTTATACGAATGGAAACTGATTTGATTTGTTCCTCAGTCTGTGTTATTTTCGATTGGGCTAATTTAATTTGGCTATCATAATAGGCAATTTGACCGGCTAAGGTTTGAACTTGGCTATGAGCTTTGTCACTTTCCTTTTGCCAACAATCAACCCATTCTTGAGTCACACCTAGATTATCGCAAGGTCCTGCATAAACCAGTGATAAAGTAACCAAGTAACCAAGTAACAAACTAACCAATAACTTTTTCATTGTTTCAAAAATCGCAATACCGCCAGCCATCCCCCGATTGCACCGATTACCACCCCTAAACCCATTGTTCCCCCCAAAACTTCAAACATGAATAAAATGGGAGGCGGTAAAATAGGAATTCCCGATAGCAAACTCAGCAAAAAACCCATAGAATATAAAATAATCAAATAGACCGTTCCCCAGGCAACCAGCGCCCCGAATATTCCGTAAAATATGCCCTCCCAGACAAAAGGAGCGGCAATATAGCCAAAAGTTGCGCCGACTAAGCGCATTAGACCAATCTCCTCTTTGCGACTGGCTAATTTCAAGCCGATAATTAATAAAATTACCAAGAAAGTAATCACAATATGTATTCCTACAGCCACCAAACCAATAAGTCTAATGGAATTGGTCCAGTGAGTAAGTGAAGAGACAACGTCTTCTTCAAAGCGGACATCCTCAATACCTGATTCTGTTTTGAGCATTTCTGAAATATTTTTCAGATCGCGGGGATTTGTTGCCGAGATTTCTAAGGAGGCCGGCAACATTCCCGAAGTTACCGCTTCCAAGAGTAAGGGGTCACTCTTGTTCAGATCGCGGTAGATATTGAAAGCATCTTCTTTTGAGATATATTTAACTGAAATCACCAGACCTGTTCCCAAAAGTTTGGATTTTAAAGTTTCGATTTGTAATGGGGTCGGGACCAGGTCACTCTTGAAAAAAGCGTTTAGCTGTGGGCGGGATTCAAAATATTTGAGAATCTCTTGGCCTCCTGCACTGACCACAAAAAATGCACAAGCCAAAAACAAAGTGACCGCCATAATCGAAATAGCCGCCATCGCCTGATATGGCGACCTGCGCATCCGGGCCAGAGCGGTAGTAATGGGATTATTATTCATATTTACCTTTTTGGGTATCTTTAACTAATTTACCACTTTCCAGAGTAATTACCCGCAGAGAACTGTGATCTACAAGACCGGCATTATGAGTGGCCATGATTACCGTGGTTTTCAATTCTTCGTGAATCTGCCGCAGGAGCTTGAGAATAGATTTGGCTGTCGCCGGATCCAGATTGCCGGTGGGTTCGTCGGCCAAAATTAATTTGGGTTGAGCAACAATCGCCCGGGCAATGGCTACCCGTTGAGTCTCGCCACCGGATAATTGTGCCGGAAACAATTCCCGCTTATCCGAAAGTCCCACGGTTTCCAAAGCGGCCTTTACTGCACTATCCGTGTCTACCGTCTTTATATTTCTCAGTTGTAAAGGTAAAGCTACATTTTCCTGGACATTGCGGTCCGTCAACAATTTAAAATCCTGAAATACCACTCCGATATTGCGTCTGTATAATGCAAGCTTACTGTTTGGAATCTTAGTAACGTCGGTCTCGTCTATTATCAGTGTTCCCGAGTCAATTGCTAAATCCCGGAGTAATAGCCTGATCAATGTCGTCTTGCCGGATCCTGATCTGCCAATCAAAAAGACAAACTCCCCTGAAGCTATATCAAAGCTGGTATTATCTATAGCTAATACCGATCCGAATTTTTTTGTCAGCCCTTGGGCAGTTATCATTCTCCTATTCTACTATCTTTACCCGCCCTATGTCCATAAACCAGGAAACTTTAGCTACACTTTGTGTTTCTCCCCAGACTTCCACCTTTTTTCCATCGAACTGGTCTAGGTCAACGACAGACGATACCATATATATAGTCTGACTGGGACCTCCGTCGCGAACCAATTTATGTGTTCCGACACCATTGGTACCGTTCTTTTCTATTACTCCTGTGGCCGTATCTCTAAATGTTTTGGTATCCAGTGACCCTACTTCCAAGTCACTATTGACCATAGTCTTATTTGTGGACACTACTCCGGCTACGCGACCGTCGGATTTAGACAATAAATATCCTGTCCCCGCCCCAACCCCTACAATCCCGAGTGTCGACAAAAGCAACAACACTTTATACTTCATACTGCAAGTATATCACACCGCATTTCTGCTTGGATAAATTCATCTATTTTTCCGTCCAGAACATCTTCTGCCTGTGAGGTCTCAACCCCGGTCCTCACATCTTTTATTAATTTGTATGGATGCAAAACATAAGATCTGACTTGGTGTCCCCAGGAGGCAGCTGTTCTTTCTCCTTTGAGCCTTTGTGCCTCTGCGCCTTTTTCTTCTTGTTGTCTTTGCCAAAGCTTAGCCTTGAGCATTCCCAGGGCAATTTTCCGGTTTTGCTCCTGGGATCTCTGGGTCTGACACTCGACTATAATTCCAGTTGGAATATGTTTAAGTCTGACTGCCGTCGAAACCTTGTTGACATTTTGCCCACCATGACCACCAGACCTAAAAGCATCAAACTCTAAATCTTGGGGGTTTACAATAATTTCGATATCATCAGCCAATTCTGGCATTACTTCCACTCCCGCAAACGATGTTTGGCGTAAATTATCAGCATTAAACGGTGACTGACGGACTAATCTGTGTGTCCCCATTTCACCTTTGAGATAGCCATAGGCATAGCGCCCGGTAACCAGAATCGAAATAGACTTTAATCCCGCTTCATCTCCCAATGTCTCGTCTAATATTTCGGTGCTCCAGCCCTGAAATTCACAATAGCGCTTGTACATCCGAAACAGCATGGCTGTCCAATCCATGGCTTCCACTCCGCCTTGACCGGCATAAATATTAAAAATAGCATTATGGGCATCATATTTGCCATTCAAAAAAATTGCAAATTCACTTTTTTCCAGAAGTTTGGTCAATCTTCTAATGTCTGCCTCTTCTACCACTTCGGGCATGGATAGACAATCTTCTATTTGAAGTTTAAGTGATTCAAATTGGCTTTTCTCGTTTTGCATTGCTGCCAATTGTTTCATAATACTTTGGGCTTCTTGGGTATCATTCCAAAAACCTTCCTGCATCGTTTTGGCCTCCAGCTCGCGGATTATCCGGTCGCGGTTTTCCACACCCAACTTTTCCTCTATTTTTTGTAATCTGAGTCTCAACTCTTCCATGTGGTCATTATACTAATTTGCCGATGGTGATGCACAAACTACCGAGCGAATTTGTTCCAGTTGTTCTGTAGGCAATTTTTGCAAGACATCTGTAATTGCACCCAAACTTTCATTGGTGACTTTGAGTCCCAAGACAACGGGGGAATCTTTGGTCTGGTTGGTGACCAAATTATCCAAAGTCTCGCCTACCTTGGACAACAATACTTTGGTGTCAATATTTTTGATTATATCTTGGTATTTCTCGGGCTTGGCTAAGCTTTCAATCTGGCTTTGTGCACTCAAAACTACTTCCTTGGGTGATTGCTCCGTCTTTATCGCCACATACCCTACAATCCCGCCTATGACGGCTGTCACTAATATCAACTTAATCAAAAACCCAAACATACTATTAGTATACTACTTATTATCCAAACTTTTCCATAGGTACCACATTTATTGAGACTTTCGTAAAATCGTTTGTAATTATCATACTCGATTGAACAATTCTATTGAAAAAGGTTAGTTTTGATCAAACTTTTGCACTTTTGTTTTTCAGATACTCTTCGATAATTTTTACGTGTTCTACATCTTTGGCTCGGCCAAATATTTTTTTCCATTGCAAAACTTTTTCCAAACTTACAAACTTTATGCCATCAATTATTTCGGCTGTATCTACAAGTTCTTCTGGTGTCCAACCACACCAATCCCAATCGTTAAAAATCTCAATTTCTCCACCAAAAAGAGTAATCACCGGGGTTTTACCTATTTCTGTTAATTCTATTTTTCCAAGTTTTTTGGCCATTTCCCAAGCTTCTCGGCAAGCTATGATGTCTAAATCATGGCCCAAATCCTTTAACCCATGCGCATACATTGGGCCGCTACCAAATACAGCAAAGTCATTGGTTGACAAATCCAATGAACGAAGTTTCTGAATTATAGAATGATCAAGCATGTATATGATTTTACTCTTTATTATCTAAACTTTTCCACAAATACCAACAAGCCACGGTGCGGTAGGGCTTCCAAGGCAAGGCAATTTTTTGCATTTTAGCTTGCAGAGACTTATGTTTGCGGTTTAGTCCATAATGCTTGACAAAAGCATTTTGTATACCCACATCATCCAATGGCAAAATATCCGGGCGCTGGAGAGCAAACATGAGTTTCATTTCTGCCGTCCAACGGCCAATCCCTTTGACTTGGATTAAATGATCAATTACTTCGTCGTCCGTCATTTTACTTAGTTTATTTAATTGAAGAGTTCCGTCAAGATGTTTTTGGGATAAATCATGCAGAGATTTGGCCTTAGCCCAACTCATTCCACAATTTCGTAATGTCAAATCTTCAATATCCAATATCAAATCGGGGGTAAACTTTTGTTTGGGAAAAAGTTTCAGAAAGCGTTTGTAAATGGTATCCGCGGCTTTTCCTGACAGTTGCTGTTCTATGATTGAATAAACTATAGAATCAAATAAATTATCCGTAGGTTGGTAATTTAAAACACCATATTTGAATATAATTTCAGACAAAATTGGGTCTTTTTTCAGATAACTAATGGCTTTATTAAGATTGCGCATAAATTCTAGTCAACATTTGTTTGGCCCTATAAAGTTTACCTTCTAGAGAACGCTGGGAAAGGCGTAATTTAATGCAGATTTGTTTTAATGACACTTCCTCGTAATAACGCAGTTGTAAAAGCCGTCGATAATTAGCCGGCAATAAATCCAGACATTTATTTACTTTAGTTTTCAACTCATTCAAAACCAGCTTTTCTTCAATTGAGATTTGAGGATCAATAATTCTATTCAGTTTTTCGATAGATGGAACCACAACTTTGGAATCATGGCGGACTTGATCACGGTAATAATCAGAGAGTTTATTGAGAGCAATTTTGCAGACCCAGGTAAAATATGTGCTTTTGTGCCCAAAAGTCCGGTATGACTTGAGAGCCGCCACCCATGTTTCTTGCAACACCTCCCTTGCAACTTCAGAATTATGACTGCGTTTCAACAAAAACCTCAATACTTTTTCGGAAACGTGGGTTTTATCTTCCATGTCCGTCTAATTATACATGTCAGCCAAAATAGAAAACCAACGAAGTGTATTTTGGTATCCGGGATGTAATGATCGCTGGTGGGTACCTGCCGACTGGATAACCTATAGATTTGAATCTTTTCTGGCTCTGATTCAAGGATTTCTTAGTCAGTCTCGTTCTTGATATTATATTAATGTATATTGTATTATTACAATATACACATATGACACCTGTCTCTAGATACAAGTTGGATCCTGATAACGAAGCTAAGGTTTTGGAAGTATTCTTGTCAGAATTGTCCAGAATCACCAACAACATCGAATTGAAGTCATTAATTTCGTTATTGCTATCGGAATCGGAGAAAATAATGCTTGCCAAACGAATGGCGGCGTATGTAATGATCGAACAGAATATCGCTGATTCTCATATCTCTCAATCTTTACACCTGACTCGAATTACCGTCGCCAGATTGCGCTTAAATTATTGGTTGCAAAAAGAAAGGGGAGACCCGGTCGTAAAAATTATTCAAAACCCCAAACTTTCGGAAATACTCAAACCCCTGTTTACTAAATTTCTCAAATACGCCATTCCTGCATCAATCGGAATAATTCCCGGCCGTCCACGTGTATATTAGACTATTGGATCAATTTGAAGTAAAATACGCTATATTTATGCCAACAGATATCAGAAACATAGCCATTATTGCCCACGTGGATCACGGGAAAACCACGCTTGTCGACGGGATGCTCAAGCAGACCCATACTTTCCGTGACAATGAGGCTGAGATGAGCCAAACTACCATCATGGACAGTAACGCCCAGGAACGCGAACGTGGAATTACCATATTGGCCAAAAATACCGCTGTCTATTATAAGGATGTCAAAATAAATATTATCGATACTCCCGGTCACGTGGATTTTGGTGGAGAAGTAGAGCGGGTTCTGGGTATGGCTGATGCAGCTCTCTTGGTCGTCGATGCCGCTGAAGGACCACTGCCTCAAACTAAATTTGTCCTGAAAAAAGCCCTAGGCCTAGGATTAAAAATTATCTTGGTTATCAATAAAATAGACAAACGGGATGCTAGGCCGGAAGAAGTCCTACACGAAACAGAAGAGCTGTTTATCAAATTGGCAACTCACGACGACCATCTGAGCTTTCCTGTAATTTATACCGTAGGCCGTGACGGTAAAGCCGGACTAACTCCCGGCGATTGTCTCCTATCTCCTGATTTGTCCCCTCTTTTTGATCTGATATTACGGGAGGTTCCGAATGCAGTAATTTTAGACGATGCTCCACTTAAATTACAAATTGCCAACTTAGATTATGATCCTCACTTGGGTAAAATCGGAATCGGCCGTATTCGCCAGGGCCAAATCAAAGCCGGGCAGACGGTATCACTTCTCGATCCTACCCAAAAATATGGTACTTATAAAATAGAAAAACTTTTTACGAATATCGGCGTAAAACGGGATGAAGTCTTGGAAGCGCCGTGTGGCGATATTGTGTCAATTGCCGGTATCGAAGATTTGCAGATCGGTCTGACTGTCGGAAATTCACAGGCAGATATTGGTGACGCTCTCCCCATGATAAATATCGAAGAACCGACACTCAAGGTAACCATCGGAGCTAATACTTCACCTCTGGCTGGTCGTGACGGTAAGCTTGTAACCAGTAGGCAGGTGGGTGAAAGATTACTCCGGGAAAAACAAATTAATCTTGGACTACGGATTTATCCCGCCGATGGTGGTGCCTATTCGGTGGTCGGCCGGGGGGAACTGCATTTGGCGGTACTGATGGAAAATATGCGTCGTGAGGGCTATGAAATCCAAGTCTCCAAGCCGGAAGTGATTATCAAAGATAACCAAGAACCATTTGAAGAAGTGACCATTGATGTCCCAGATGAATATTTAGGGGCGGTCACGACAGAAATGGGTAGACGCCGCGCGACCATGCTAGACATGGAAGCCGATGGTCGGGGTAGTACCAGATTAATATTTGAAATTTCCCAAAGAAATATGATGGGAACACGGAATATTTTGTTGACAAATTCCAAAGGGACCGTTTTGTTTAATACCATGTCTTTAGGATTTAGACCAATGGGGTCAACTCTTGAACAACTCCGAAATGGGGTTTTAGTCTCAAACGATGAAGGCAAGGCGATGGCATATTCATTAGAAAATGCCCAAAATAGAGGGGTTTTGTTTATTACTCCGGGAATGGATGTCTATGAAGGTATGATTGTGGGCCTTAATTCCCGTGATCAGGATATGGATCTCAATGTCACCAAGGGGCAGGCAAAGACCAATGTCAGAAGTGCCAACAAAGATATGAAAATTGCTCTGACCGCTCCGGTTATTATGAGTATTGAGCAAGCTCTAGATTTTATTGAGGACGATGAGCTGATTGAGATTACTCCCCACAATCTACGTCTGCGGAAAAAATTTCTTTCCAAGCTCGACCGCACCAAGGCCTCAAGAAAACAAAGTTAAACAACTGTGTAAACTACTCCACGGGTTGATCCCAACTTCTTTGCCAGACCAACCTTTTGCAAATGCTGGATATCTCGGTGCAGTGAGAGTGATGGCAAACTCATAAAACGCCTGTGCAAAAAATCAAAAGTGCATTCCGGGTGGTCTTTTATGACTTCAAGAAGTTCCCGTCTACGGGGCAAGAGATTAGACGAATTTGTCACTTCCTCAGGATTTTTTATATCCTCTAGTGTTTTATTTGCCTGGGCTATCAACGATTCGAGAAAAAATTCAATAAACTCTGTGCAATTACTACTGGGTTCCAAAGCCGAATAATACCAACTTCTGTGCTCATTTATATATTTCTCAACCGGAATTAGTCCGCTAAAGCCATAATTCATTTTACTACATAAATATGTCGAGATTAGACGTCCGGTCCGACCGTTCCCATCAGCAAAGGGGTGTATTTTTTCAAAAATAAAATGCGCAACTGCCGCAATTACACAAGGATGTCCATTAAGTCCGTCTATGTAGGCTGTGTATTCTTGCATTAAATCAGGCAATAATATATGTAGGGGAGCATGCATAACCTCCATTCCAGCTTGGTTAAATACTCCCCACTCCTCTACACGATATTTCCCTGCAGAGCCGGAAATTCCATTCATGACCTTTGAGTGTAATTCTTTGATTATGTCTGGCGTTAAACTGTTGAGTTTTTGTTGTGAATAAATCCATTGATATGCTCTTTCTAAATTTTTACCTTCTTTCCGTGGCTCTTGGATAGTTGAAGGAATATTTTCGATTTGGGCTGAAGATACAGCACTATTTAGAAAAGATTTATCACGGATTATTTTAATTGTTGCAGTAGGAAGAGGTAATTTATCAAAAACCTTCCTCAAAACTTCAACTTCTTCTATTTTATTTATGATAGATGGTGAAATTGTCCATTTGAACTGATCCATGGTCATAATATAGTTATATCAAATATGATAATAAATGACAATAAGAGATAATATGTGATAAGAAGTAAGAAGATTTATTTATTTTCCAGAAAGATATTGTTTTTGTAGTCAGAATAGCGCCACCAGGTGGGCACAAAGACTAAGAATACTGTTGTAGGGTCATTTTTATATTGTTCGGCTGTAGGGTTCTTGGCATAATGGATTTTGTAGATATCTTCGAGATTTGAAGCTAACTGCACTTCTCCGTCCATCTGCAATGTTTGCATGGTGTCTTCACTAAAACCCACGACAACTGAAGCCTTGGTCGGAAGTTTTTTGCATTTGATACTGGTACTTTCGGTCTGGATATAAATAGTTACAGGATCAACTTGATGCGAAAAATGCATAGTTGCTCCATGGCAGTTCCCGTCCAGCAAGCACACCGCCAGCACACAAACTCTTTCTCTTTTTAATAAATCTATTGCTCTTTGATCCATATCAAATGGTTTTTAAACTAATTCCTCCATCTATTATAACTACTTCCCCAGTCATTGCATCATTTTGTATGACAGCAACAGCCATTTGAGCAATTTCTAACGGCTCAATCATTCTCTCTATTAATTGCTCTTTTCCGCTTTCTTTAAAACCCTCTTCGCTGGTATCTTTCCAAAGAGGGGTTCTGACATAACCGGGAGCGATTGCGTTTACTAAAATCTTTGGAGCTAAATTCTTTGCTAGTGTCTGAGTAAAGTGACTAACAGCTGCCTTTGCAGCTCCATAGGCCGGTAGACCTTTCCAACAAGCTTTACCGTCTGCGTAGACTGAGGAGATATTAAGAATTTTCCCTCCATTTTTCATCAATTTAACTGCTTTATCTGCACAATAAACTGTCGCAAATAAATTTACCTGAAAGATTTCCCGCCAAACTTCTGTATCAAAAAAATCTCTTGGTCTATTTGCTCCAGCATTATTAACCAGAATATTCAATTCTCCAAATTCTTTTTTTACAAAATCAAATAAACCCTCTATTTCCTTCTCATTACATAAATCAACTTTATATTTATTTCCATTCTTTCCGAGTAATCTAAGTGTTTCTTTAGCTCCTTCTTCACTGAAATTGTATGTAAAGACAACTTTGCACCCTTGTTGCGCAAGTGCTACCGAAATTGCTCGACCGATTCCACTACTCCCCCCAGTCACTACGGCAATTTTATTTTTTAAATTCATGATTCGTCTTTATTTTACTGATAATGGTTATTAATATCAATTATTTCTATCGATTCATCTGAATTGTAGGTAAAGATAACTCTATATTTTCTGTCAATTCTGAATGAATATATATCAATGTGCCCTATTTTCATTTTCTCAGTATTAAGCGATGGGTAAGTAGAATCGACAAGAAAATGATTTAGTTGTTTCTCAAACTTTCTACTCAAACCATGTCGAACTAAATACTTTTGCAAATTTTTCCGTAAAGGATTAGCTCGCATAATAAGAGGATTCAGAGAAACCTTTTATCACGCTTTTTATAAACTTTTCATTATATTTTCCGCTTTCTCTTAATCCATTTTCAATTTGATTTAACGGGACTTTGACAAAAGGCTTAAATTCAATTTGCTTTGTAAAATATTTTCGCAGCAATCCACGAAAAAACTCAGAGCGGGTAGCTCCTTGGGCTTTCACCTCGGAGTTAATCTGAGTGATAAATTGAGTTGGTAGAGAAATTGTTAATGTAGCCATAACAATATTTAACAATATTTGTTATTATTTGTCAACAACCGATTTATAATACTTTTTTCCTTTTAATTCTTCTGGTAATAAATCCAGATCATTATACATGGTGTAATCTTTGCCGTAATTTAGATCTTTCATTAATTTTGTTGGGGCGTTTCTGAGTTTGAGAGGAATTGGCAAGTTGCCTAACTGTTTGACATCGGAAAGAGCCTTCATATAGGCATCATAGGCTGAGCGGTCTTTGGGAGCTTTCGCAAGATAGACCACCCCGGCTGCCAAATTTTCCTGACATTCTGGGTAACCAATAAATTGGCAGGCTTGAAAGACTGAGTTGGCTACTACCAAAGCAGTAGGTGATGCCACGTCTTCCGAAGCAAAGACTACCATCCGCCTGGCAATAAACAGCGAATCTTCGCCAGAGTCCACCATGCGGGCCAAATAATATAACGCTGCATCGACATTACTCCCCCGCATGCTTTTGATAAAAGCGGAAATAATATTGAAATGTTCCTCGCCCACTTTGTCATAACGAAGATGTTTAGATTGGAGAGTGTTTTTGAGATTGTCTACCGTTACCGCTTTGTATAAAGCAAGTGTGTTGTCAATTATAGTCAGGGCTTGCCTAGCGTCACCGTTGGCCATATTGACCAGCCAGTCGACAACCGAGTCGTTGGAAGTTACTTTTTTGACTATCTGCCGCATTTCATCAGGTGATAATTCATTAAGAACAAACACCCGCAGTCTTGAGAGCAGGGGTGAAATAATCTCAAAGCTGGGGTTCTCGGTCGTAGCACCGATTAGTGTAATTGTTCCGTTTTCAACATACGGTAACAAAAAATCTTGCTGGGCTTTGTTAAAGCGGTGAATTTCGTCTACAAATAGCACCGATCCTGGATTCTTGACTGCTTTTCTCATTTCATCCTTACCAGCGGAAACGGCTGACATCTCTACCATTGGCGCGTCCAAGGCCTTGGCATATATCCGGGCAATTGTAGTCTTGCCAACACCCGGTGGTCCCCACAAGACAAATGAAAATCTTTGTTTGTTTT